>NZ_RZPF01000346.1:0-6547 GCF_004022735.1 Mesorhizobium sp. M7A.F.Ca.AU.001.01.1.1 | reverse complement strand
GCTGCAGGTCGTCTACCACGCGCAAATGGCCGAGGCGGCCGGCGAGTTTGCCTTCCCCGATGTGGTGCAAGCCATCACGACGAAAATGATCCGACGCCATCCGCATGTCTTCGGCGACGAAAAGGCCCGCAGCGCCGGCATGGCCAAGGGCATGTGGGAAAAGATCAAGGCAGAAGAGAAGGCAGAGAAACGAAGCGCCCGCCTCGCGCGCGGTCTCGATCCCGAAGACAATGGCAAGGGGTTTCTGGATAGCGTGCCGGTCGCCCTGCCCGCGCTGACCCGGGCGCTGAAACTTCAGGAGAAGGCCGCCCGCGTCGGCTTCGACTGGAGCGAGGCAGCACCCATCCTCGACAAGATCGAGGAAGAGATCGGCGAATTGCGCGAGGCGCTGGCCAAGGGCGACACCGCCTCGATCAAGGACGAGTTCTGCGACATGCTGTTTGCCGTCGTCAATCTCGGTCGCCACCTCAAGCTCGATTCGGAAGCAGCGCTGAGCGGCACCAACGAGAAATTCCGCTCACGTTTCCATTATGTCGAGCAGGCTTTGGAGAAAGCCGGCAACACGCTGGACAAGGCTGATCTGGCCGAGATGGAAGCGCTCTGGCAGGAAGCAAAGACCGCGAAGTAGTCTCTCTTTTCGGGCAACTCCCGACGGAAACCGCTATACACTTTTCCTGGAACTGCTCCGGATTATCCGTTGTTTTTACGACGCAATCTGTTTTCGATCTCTTCGCGCGCGCTTTGCGTGGCCTTCAGCGAGATGGTGGCGCTGCCGTCGTCATTGTCGCTTCGCGAAACCACATCGCCATTGCGGTAAAGCCAGTCGACAAGGCCGAACTGTGCCGGCTCGATCGTCACGGTGAGGTCTTCGAGTTCGCCCGCCATCCGCGTTTCGATGATCGCCTTCAGCGCATCGATGCCCTCGCCGGTCACCGCCGACACCGCAATCGGCGGCGCCTTGTTGGCATCGGCGCCGTCTGCAAGCAGCCGGGTCCGGTTGCCTTCGTCGAGCCGGTCGATCTTGTTCCACACTTCGATCACCCGCTTGGCATCACCAGCGTCAACGCCAAGATCTGCAAGGATACGCTCGACATCCTCGGCCTGGGCGGCCGTGTCCGGATCGGAAATGTCGCGCAGATGAAGCACGAGGTCGGCCTCGACCACCTCTTCCAGGGTGGCGCGGAAAGCCGCGATCAGATGTGTCGGCAGGTCCGAAATGAAGCCGACCGTGTCGGAGAGGATGATCGGCGTGCCATGTGGCAGGCGCACGCGGCGCAGCGTCGGGTCGAGCGTGGCGAACAGCATGTCCTGTGCCAGCACATCCGCCCCGGTCAGCCGGTTGAACAGCGTCGACTTGCCGGCATTGGTGTAGCCGACGATCGCCACCACCGGGAACGGCACCTTCCTGCGCTTGGCGCGGTGCAGGTCGCGCGTGCGCCGCACCGTTTCCAGCTCCTGCTTCAGCTTGATGATCTTTTCCTGCAACTGCCGCCGGTCGGATTCGATCTGTGTTTCGCCGGGGCCCCCAAGGAATCCGGCGCCGCCGCGCTGACGCTCCAAATGGGTCCAGCTACGCACGAGGCGGCCCTTCTGGTAGTTGAGATGGGCGAGCTCGACCTGCAGCGTGCCTTCCTTGGTGCGTGCACGCTCGCCGAATATCTCGAGGATCAGCCCGGTGCGGTCCAGCACCTTGGCGTTCAGCTCTTTCTCGAGATTGCGTTGCTGCACAGGGGTCAGCGGATGGTCGACGACGACCACTTCCGCATGTCCCTCTTTGACGATTTCCGCGAACTCGGCGACCTTGCCGCTGCCGAGCAGCGTCGCCGGGCGCGGATCGTTGACGGTCACCACCGCGGTGTGAATCAGATCAAGGTTGATGGCGCGGGCAAGGCCAACGGCCTCGTCGTGACGCGCATCAGCCGAACGCATCAGCCGCGGGCGGTTGGTCTCGTCGTCGTTGCGCTGGTGGCGGGTAAGGACGGGCACAATGACCACGGCCCGGGTCGGGCCCTTGGCCTCAGTCCTGGGGTGATGCGCTGGTTTCCCGCGAACGGTGGCGTCCGCGTCTTTCTCACGTGCCAATCAGGCGCCCTGGCTTTCCTCGCCATCGAACATCTGAACCGGCTGGCTCGGCATGATCGTGGAAATGGCGTGCTTGTAGACGAGCTGGGAGTGACCATCGCGGCGCAGCAGGACACAGAAATTGTCGAACGAAGTGACCACGCCGGTCAGCTTCACGCCGTTGATGAGGAAGATGGTGAGCGGGTTCTTGCTCTTGCGAACTGAATTCAGGAACAGGTCCTGAAGGTTTTGCGATCGTTCCGCCATTGTTCTTGTCTTTCGCCGATCCCCTTCGGTTTGCAAGCCAATGCGCCAAATTAACGGGCGCATGTCAAGCTCGCAAACACCGTCTTGTCGTCAGTAACGACAAGCAGAACGAGATATATTGATGTTCATTCCACCTGTGCGGTTATCAGGCTGGACTTTTTTCCGCAATGTCAAAAAAGGCTTGCCGCAACGAAAGTGTTATTGAGCCGGGGTGCCCATTGGCGACCGTGTCGCCATCGATGGTCACCACCGGCATGGCGATCGTCGTTGCGGAACTGATGAACGCCTCGCGTGCCGTCTTGGCCTCGGCGACGGAAAAGCCGCGCTCCTCGATCTTCAGGCCAAGCTTGGCCGCCACTTCGAACATGGTCGTGCGGGTGATGCCGCGCAGGATGCCATGCTCGGCCGGCCTGGTGACCAGAACGCCGTCCCTGGTGACGATCCAGGCGTTGGACGAGCCGCCTTCCTTGACGTTACCTTCGGTGTCGACGAACCAGGCTTCCTGCGCACCGGCTTCCTTTGCCTTCTGCTTGGCCAAGACATTGGGCAGCAGCCCGACAGTCTTGATGTCGACCCTGTCCCAGCGGTTCTCCGGCACGGTGATGACGGCGATGCCTGTCTCGGCTCGCTTTGCACCAGCGGCAGGATCGGCCTTCCTGGCGGTTACCACCAGCGAAGGCTTGGTGTCGGCGGAAGGGAAGACGAAGTCGCGGCTGGCCACGCCGCGCGTCACCTGCACGTAGACCAGGCCATTGGCGACGTGGTTGCGATTGACCACCTCACGCAGAATGAGCGGCAGCACGTGAGAGGTGACCGGCCAGGCGATCGACAATTCGGTCAGCGAACGGTTCAGCCGGGCCAGGTGGCGCGGCATGTCGACGATGAAGCCACGCGCCACTTCGCAGACCTCATAGACACCGTCGGCAAACTGATAGCCGCGATCCTCGATATGCACGGCAGCGTCGGCGTGCGTGACATAGCGCCCGTTGACATAGGCAATGCGCGGCATTGGCGACCCCTCAGAAATTCTCGGGCTTTCTTATGCGATTCCACCGCGGGCGTAACCGGCAAATGGTTGGACCACGCGCGGCTGGTCGGACGTCGCGCTTAGACGCCCAGGGACTTCAGCTTGCGATGCAGAGCGGAGCGCTCCATGCCGATGAACTCGGCGGTTTTCGAGATGTTGCCGCCGAACCGGTTGATCTGGGCGATCAGGTAATCCTTCTCGAACTGCTCACGCGCTTCGCGGAGCGGCAGCGCCATGATGTGTTGGTCGGATTGATTCGGGGTGCGCGGCATGACATCGCCGATCTCGGCCGGCAACAGATCAGCGGTGATCGGCGCATCGACGTCGTCGCCGCGCGCCAGGATCATCAGGCGCTCGACATTATTGCGCAGCTGGCGAACGTTGCCCGGCCAGTTGTGCGCCTGCAGCACGGCCAGCGCGTCGTCGCCGATGCGGCGCGGCTTGATGCCGGCCTGGCGGGCGATCTGCTTCATGAAATTGTCGACGAGGTAGGGAATATCCTCGCGCCGCTCGGCCAATCCCGGCACGATGACCGGAACCACCGCGAGGCGATGGTAAAGATCCTCGCGGAAACGCCCGTCGGCGATCATCGCTTCGAGGTTCTGCGACGTGGAAGAGATGATGCGGACATCGACCTTGACCCGCTTGGTTCCCCCTACCCGCTCGAACTGCTGCTCGACCAGCACGCGCAGGATCTTGTTCTGCGTCTCGCGCGGCATGTCGGCCACCTCGTCGATGTAGAGGATGCCGCGATGGGCCTCCTCGAGCGCGCCGACCTTGCGCTCGACGCCATTCGATTCGGTGCCGAACAGTTCGATCTCCATACGCTCGGGCGTGATGTTGGCGGCGCTCAGCGTCACGAAAGGCGCGCCCTTGCGCGCCGACAGCGTGTGGATGGCGCGCGCGGCCAGTTCCTTGCCCGAGCCAGACGGGCCGATGATCATCACGCGGCTGTTGGTCGGCGCGACGCGTTCGATGGTCTGACGCAACTGGCTCATCGCCGACGACATGCCGATCAGATCGAAGGTTTCACCGCTGCGCAGCTTGAGGTCGGAAACCTCGCGCCGCAATTTCGAGGTCTCGAGCGCACGTTCGGCAATAAGGATCAGCCTGTCGGCCTTGAACGGTTTTTCGATGAAGTCATAGGCGCCGCGACGGATGGCGGAGACCGCCGTTTCGATGTTGCCGTGGCCGGAAATCATCACCACCGGCAAGGTCGGATGCATCGTCTTGATCTCGTCGAGCAGCGCCAGCCCGTCGAGACGCGAGCCCTGCAGCCAGATGTCGAGGAAAATCAGCCGCGGCGCGCGATCAGCTATAGCAGCGAGCGCGCTGTCGGCATCGAATGCCGTGCGGGTTTCGTGACCTTCGTCGCTCAGTATGCCCGCGACGAGTTCACGGATGTCTTCCTCGTCATCGACGATGAGAATATCAGACGCCATTACCGACCTTTTCAGTTTCTCTTTCGTTTTCCGCCCTGCTTTCGCCGCGCGGAGCCGTTGCGGCCGCAGGCGGCAGGATGATGCTGATCATCGCGCCGCGCCCATCGTGGAAGTCCGCAGGAGCATCGTGTAGTTCCAGCCTGCCACCATGGTCCTCCACGATCTTCTTGACGATAGCGAGGCCAAGTCCGGTGCCCTTCTCGCGTGTGGTCATGTAGGGCTCGAGCAGCCGTTGGCGATTCTCGCGCGGCAGGCCTTTGCCATTGTCGATGACGTCGATTCGAATCACACCATTCTGGCGCCCGGCCTGAATCCGGATTATGCCGTGCGAACCATCCTTCTGTTCCAATCCGTCGATTGCCTCGGCGGCGTTCTTGATCACATTGCCGAAAGCCTGCGCCATCAGCCGGCTGTCGAACGTGCCCTTCAGCGGCTCGCTGCCGAAGGTCCGCTCGAAGGTGATGTCGGCGCGGCTGACCTCGACCAGGAACGAGGCCTCGCGCAGCGATTCGCGCAGATCTATGGCCTTCATCTCGGGCTTCGGCATGCGCGCGAACGCCGAGAATTCGTCGACCATACGGCCGATATCCTCGACCTGACGAATGATGGTGTCGGTGCACTGGTCGAAAACCTCGCGGTCCTCGGTAATCACCTTGCCATAGCGGCGCTTGATGCGTTCGGCCGAGAGCTGGATCGGCGTCAGCGGGTTCTTGATCTCGTGGGCGATACGCCGCGCCACATCCGCCCAAGCCGACGAGCGCTGCGCCTGGACCAGGTCGGTGATGTCGTCAACCGTCACGACATAGGACTTTTCCTCCGAGCCGTCATCGCCGGCCTCGATGGTGATCTGAACGTTGAAGGTCCGCTCGGCGCCGGCGCGGTAGAAGGTCACCTGCTCGCGATAGACGGGTTTGCCGGACTTGCGGCCGATTTCGAAGACGCGGCCGACATGCGGCAGCACGGCGGAAAGGTTCTGCCCAAGGGCTGCGCTGGCGGATATGGCCAGCATCGCTTCGGCCGAGCGGTTGACGATGGTGACGATGCCGTAGGGATCGACGCCGATGACGCCGGCGGTAACGCCGGCAAGCACGGCTTCGGAGAAGCGTCGCCTCTCGTCGATCAGGTCCTTGGCCGACAGGATCTCGTTGCGCTGCGATTTCAGTTCGAGAAGCATTTTGTTGAACGTATCGCCGAGCGAGGCGACATCGCCGTCCGAGGGCCTGACCGGAACCGCGACGTCGAGATTGCCGGTCGCCACTTCGTCGGCGGCGCCGATGAGCTGGCGAATGGGCCGCACCAGACGGTCGGCGACCGCAATGCCGGTCCAGATCGCGGACAGGATGATGATGAGGGTGAGCGAAAGATAGGGCAGCGCGAAGGCCACCTGCGAGGTGCGGCGGTTGTCTTCCAGCCCCCGATATTCGTCGGTGTTGGACCTGACGATCTGCCGCGCCTTGATGACCTCCGGATCGACGAGGCGAATGGTATAGAGATAGAGCCCTTCGATCTCGCGCAGCTTGACGATGGCGCCCATGATGTTGCGCGTTTTCGGCTCGATCAGCACCGGCTTGCCGTCGGCAGCGCTGGCCACGGCGCCTTCCGGCGGCTCAGGCATGGCAAAATCCGTGTCGGTCTTGGCGCTCATGACGAAAGAGCCGTCAGGTTTGATCAGCGCCGCATGAGCCAGCGAACGGCCCACGGCTTCCTTGTTCATCAGGTCGAGAAAGCCGGTACGATCAAGGCCGTAGAG
>NZ_RZPF01000345.1:0-6549 GCF_004022735.1 Mesorhizobium sp. M7A.F.Ca.AU.001.01.1.1 | reverse complement strand
TTGTAGGTGTGCTCGCCGACGATGGCGCCGACAATGTGCAGGGGATCGATGCCGTAGGCGGCCGCCGCCTTCCTGATCTTGGCGCGCAGATCGGCGTCGTTCTGCAGCAGGGCATAGACCTTGCGGTACTTCGCCTGGAAGCTGGTGTTGGTCGCCTGCGTGCGCCGGCTGGAGGCGCCGGGAATGTCGGGCTGCACGGCATTGCGATTTCCCGGCGGCACCAATGTCGCTGCCTCGGCGGCGAACAGCGTCGCCGCCAGCGTCAAGCCGAGAATGACCAGGATCAGTTTTTTCATGCACCCGCCGCCCAAGCAATTCCAGGAAAAGTGTGAAACGGTTTTCCGGAATTGCGTCAACCTAGAGATCGAGAATTGCCGCGCAAACTAGGTAAAGCTCTTGGTCGAGTCGAGAGCGCCCCTTCACCCGGCAGGACGAAAGGTGGCCAGATGGTACCATCTGGCCACACATGATTTTGCTTGCCGGAAAATGTTGCCTGGACCGGCGCCGGAACGTTTCGGCGCCGTCGTTTAAAGGATGAACCGCGACAGGTCGGTATTCCTGGACAGATCGCCGACATGCTTTTCGACATAGGCGGCGTCGATAGTGACGCTCGTTCCGTTGCGGTCGGGCGCATCGTAGGAGATTTCGTCCAGCACCCGCTCCATCACCGTCTGCAGGCGCCTGGCGCCTATGTTCTCGACGCTGGCGTTGAGATCGACGGCGATGCCGGCGAGCGAATCGATGGCGTCGTCGGTGAAGGTCAACTCGACGCCCTCGGTCTTCATCAGCGCGATATACTGCTTGATCAGGCTGGCCTCGGTCTCGGTCAGGATGCGCACGAAATCGTCCTTCTCCAGCGCCCGCAGTTCGACGCGGATCGGCAGGCGGCCCTGCAATTCCGGCAACAGGTCGGACGGCTTCGAGACGTGGAAGGCGCCGGAGGCGATGAACAGGATGTGATCCGTCTTCAACGGTCCGTATTTGGTCGCCACCGTGGTGCCTTCGACCAGCGGCAGCAGGTCGCGCTGCACGCCTTCGCGCGAGGGCCCGCCGGAAATGTCCGATCTCGCCGCGATCTTGTCGATCTCGTCGAGGAAGACGATGCCGTCGTTTTCCGCGGCATCGAGCGCCCGGCGCACCACCTCGTCCTGATCGAGCAGCTTGTCGGACTCGTCATTGACCAGCAGGTCGTAGGACTCCTTCACCGTCGTCTTGCGCATCTTGGTTTTCTTGCCGCCCATCGCCTTCGACAGCATGTCGTTGATGTTCAGCACGCCGATATTGGCGCCCGGCATGCCGGGGATTTCAAATCCGGGCATGCCGCCGCTGCCGGTGTCGGCAACCTCGACCTCGATTTCCTTGTCGTCGAGCTCGCCGTCGCGCAGCTTCTTGCGGAAACTGTCGCGGGTGGCCGGGCTCGCCGTCTTGCCGACCAGTGCTTCCAGCACACGTTCCTCGGCGTTGACGTGGGCGCGCGCCTTGACGTCCTCACGCATCTTCTCGCGCACCAGGCCGATGGCGATCTCGACCAGGTCGCGGATGATCTGCTCGACATCGCGGCCGACATAGCCGACTTCGGTGAACTTGGTCGCCTCGACCTTGACGAAGGGCGCACCGGCCAGCCGCGCCAGGCGGCGCGAGATTTCCGTCTTGCCGACGCCGGTCGGCCCGATCATCAGGATGTTCTTGGGCATCACCTCTTCGCGCATCTGGCCTTCCAGCTGCTGGCGGCGCCAGCGGTTGCGCAAGGCAATGGCCACGGCGCGCTTGGCGTCCTTCTGGCCGATGATGAAGCGGTCGAGTTCCGAAACGATTTCGCGGGGAGAAAATGTGCTCATATCACTAAATTCCACTTTGCCACTGCTTGATGGCCTCGAACGGATGCAGCAGCATGATCACGTTGAGTGTCAGATTGTCCCGGATGAGGTAGCCGGTGCCGAGTTCGAAGATGATGGCGAGGCTGACGATCACCCATATAGGTAGCCTTCGCGCCATCACAAATCCCAGCACCATGGCCAGTGTGTCCGACACCGAATTGATGATGCTGTCGCCATAGTAATCGAGCGAAATGGTGCCGGCGCGGTAGCGGTCGATGATGAACGGGCTGTTTTCCAGCAGCTCCCAGCCGCCCTCGATGAAGACGGCGAACGCCAGCCTCAGGCCGATCGGCGAACGCGGGAACAGGAACCGCGCCAGCGCATAGAACAGGAAGCCGTGGATGATGTGTGAGAAGGTGTACCAGTCCGAAATGTGCTGGGAATTCTCCGAACTGTTCACCACGCCATGCCAGAGCTTGACGTAGCCGCAGGTGCAGATCGGCGTCCGCCCCATGCCGTAGAGCGCCCCGGCCTGGAAGATGACCAGGGCAAGCACCAGCAGAAGCCCCATCCGCCAGCTGTCTTCGTAGGCCGAATAGCTGTTTTCCGTGGCCGGTGTCGTCATCGATTCATTCCCCCTCGTTTCGCGTCGCCGTCTCGACCATCACAAAGCCCTGTCACGCCTTCAGCGGCGGCAGCCGGCGGATCACGGCCGCCGGCAAGGTGAGGTTGACCACAATCCGCCGGATACGCTGCCAGCCGGCCCCGAACAGAATAATCAGCGCGCCAACAACGACCAGGATCAAGGCAAAAGGCGGGATGCCCGTCGAATCGGAGGCGGAATTCACCAGATAATAGATGCCCAGCGAGCCGAAGTAAGCCAATGTAGGAACCAGAAGCGAACGGCGGTCTATGGCCAGCGCGACATAGAGGAAGCCAAGGATCAGAATCGTCAGCATGATGGTTGCATTGGCATCCGGCGCGATATGTCCGAATACGACGTTTTGGCCGGTTGCCATGATAAAGAGCGGATGCACCAGCATCGGCGCCGAGACGACATGCAGCCAGAAAGCGCAATCGGACCAGATCTTGCGTCGATCCCTGTCGTAAATGTCAAAAGCGACACCCGTTGCGAACACGATCAGGCCGCAGATCAGCGGCATGTAAAGGGCCGCGCGAAGCAATTCGGGAACGTCCTCGAGGCGCGGCGGCGCAATCGCGCCGGTTGTCACACTGTCATACAGGATTATCGCCGTTTGCAGGAAGGCAAGCAGTGTGAAGGCGATGGCGATAGTCCCGGCAATGATGGGGACGCGAAAGCGCCAGAAATAGATCGCCGCCGCGATTATTCCTCCGCCCAGGAACAGATATCCGGCCCGGGACGCCGTCTGGCGCAACGCCAATAGCTGCCAGATGGTTTCCGGCTTGCGTATGCCGAAGCTGGCCTCCACTTGCAGCGCCAGAGCGGCCAGAATGGCGGCCATGAAAATCAGGGCAAGCACGGACGACGATAGCTTCATCCGGTGCTGACGCGTGACGATTTCGGCGAGCCCCCAGGCGAAAACCGCGAAGATGCCGGCGATCCAGAATGTCTGGCCTGGAAGCAAGGTGGTGAGGACAAAGAAGAAGCCGGCGCTGAGCAGAACGGTTCCCACGGTGACGAACAGATCGTTGCCGCCGCCGACCAGCCGCAGGTTTTCCTCGTCACCCTCGTCACTCTCATCATCGGCGCGCCTGGCCTCGGGGGCGAGAGCGACCGCGCGTTCCATGGCCTCCAACTGATCGCGCAAGGTCTGCGAGATCAAACCTTTCGCGACTGCCTTGTCGAGGGTTTCGGCGCTGATCAATTGGGCTCCTGCGTCGCGTCGCGCGCCATCATCAGGGCTGGCCCGTACTCCGATGTTCTGGTGTCAAAGGCAACAAAGCCGGCCTTTTCGTAGGCGCGGATCGCCCTGACATTGGCGGGATCCGGGTCGATGATGACGCGCGGAACACCTTCCTCGAAAAGCTGTTCGACGAATTGGCGCACGATCGCCGAGCCATGGCCACGCCCGACCAGCTCCGGCACGCCGATCGACACGTCGATGCCGAGCGTGCCGAACGGCTGGTCGGCGTAGGGGTGGTCGTCTTCCAGATGCGGGTCGTAGCTCTGCAGATAGGCGATCGGCTTGCCGTCGAGCTCGACGATCAGCGGCTCGACGGAAATCGAGTCGATATGATCGCTAATCCCGGCGATTTCCGTCTCCGGATCGTCCCACCACTCTGCAACATGCGGCTGGGCAAGCCAGCCGGCGATCATCGGCAGGTCTTTCTCCGTCACCGGCCGAAAATCATAGGTCACCACCTCTTCAGGCGGCATCGAGCGTTTCGACGACGAAATTGTTGTTGGTGTAGACGCAGATGTCGGATGCGATCTGCATCGCCTTGCGGGCGATCTCCTCGGCATCCTTGTCGCTGTCCATCAGCGCGCGGGCCGCGGCCAGCGCGTAATTGCCGCCCGAACCGATGGCCATGACGCCGAATTCGGGTTCGAGCACGTCGCCGGTGCCGGTCAGCGCCAGCGAGACTGACTTGTCTGCCACCAGCATCATCGCTTCCAGCCGGCGCAGATAGCGGTCGGTGCGCCAGTCCTTGGCGAGCTCGACGCAGGCGCGCGTCAGCTGGTCGGGATATTGTTCGAGCTTGGCCTCGAGCCGCTCCAAAAGCGTGAAGGCGTCGGCGGTGGCGCCGGCGAAACCGGCAATCACATTGCCGCCCTTGCCGATGCGGCGCACCTTCTTGGCGTTGCCCTTCATGATGGTCTGGCCAAGGCTGACCTGGCCGTCGCCGGCGATCACCACCTTGTTGCCCTTGCGCACCGTCACGATGGTCGTGGCGTGCATGGTCAGTTCATTGGACATTTCTTGGGCTCCGAGCAGCGCCATCCCGATAAGGCGATTGGCGCGGTACGAGTAACTTTGATCGGCCATATGTATGCATGGGGCCGGTGATTGCAAATCGCTCTCTGGCAAGGCCGATACCGATGCCGGAGGCAACTGGCAATCGCCGGATCATGCTGCTAGAAGGCTTTCGTTTTCAAGCCTGCGAGCGCTTGAAGCCTCTGAGCCGGTCACGATGTGAACCTCTGGACAAGGATAGAGTGATGCCGCCCCGTTCCGCCGAAGCGAGCCGTAAGACCAAGGAAACCGACATCTCCGTGTCGGTCCATGTCGACGGGTCCGGCAAGTCGGATATCGCTACGGGCGTCGGCTTCTTCGATCATATGCTGGACCAGCTGTCGCGCCATTCCCTGATCGACATGACGGTCAGGGCCAAGGGCGACCTGCATATCGACGATCACCACACGGTCGAGGACACCGGCATCGCGCTCGGCCAGGCCTTGACCAAGGCGCTCGGCGAGCGGCGCGGCATCATGCGCTATGCCTCGATCGACCTTGCCATGGACGAGACGCTGACGCGCGCCGCGATCGATGTGTCCGGCCGTCCCTTCCTGGTCTGGAACGTTTCCTTCTCGTCGCCGAAGATCGGCACCTTCGACACCGAACTGGTGCGCGAGTTCTTCCAGGCGCTGGCGCAGAATGCCGGCATTACGCTGCATGTCACCAACCACTATGGCGCCAACAACCATCACATCGCCGAGACCTGCTTCAAGGCGGTGGCGCGCGCGCTGCGCGCTGCTCTCGAACGCGATCCGCGCCAGCCGGATGCGGTTCCCTCCACCAAGGGATCGTTGAAGGGATAAGGCCATGGCCACCTACGTCGTGATGGAACCGCCAGGCCGCAGCGAAAAGGCTGATGCGACGGCCTTTGTCCGCGATGGCTTCACCTGGCTGGGCCTCCTGGTGCCGCCGCTATGGTTCGCCTGGCATCGGCTGTGGATCGAAGCAGCACTTGCCTTCGTCGTCATGGGCCTGCTTTCGATGCTGGGCCAGAAGCTCGGCCTTGGTGTGGCCGGGTCGCTGCTGTCGTTGTTGGTTTCGCTCTATGTCGGCCTGGAAGGGCAAGGCCTGCGCATCGCGGCACTTCGCCGGCGTGGTTGGCACGAGTGGGGCGCGGTCGAAGCCGGTTGGCTCGACGATGCCGACACACGCTATGCACTGGAGGCGGAAGCGCTTGCCGATGAGGTTGTGCCGGCGCCGCGCATGGTCCCCGATGCTGCCCTCGCGCGGCCAGCGCAGCCGGGCATTGCGCTGGGGCTGACCCACATACCGGGAAGAAACTGACATGATTCCGGGAAGAAGCTGAGATGCGGGTTGCGATCATCGACTACGGCTCGGGCAATCTGCGCTCGGCCACCAAGGCTTTCGAGCGCGCCGCGCGCGAAGCCGGCATCGCGGCGCAGATCGACCTGACGGCCGATGCCGAGCGGGTGCGCACGGCCGATCGCATCGTCCTGCCCGGCGTCGGCGCCTATGCCGATTGCGCGGCCGGCCTGCAGGCCGTCGAAGGCATGTGGGAAGCCGTCGAAGATGTCGCGATCGTCAAGGGCCGGCCTTTCCTCGGCATCTGCGTCGGCATGCAACTGATGTCGCAGCGCGGCCTTGAAAAGACAATTACCGAGGGCTTCGGCTGGATATCGGGCGACGTCAAGGAGATCATGCCTTCCGATCCGGCGCTGAAGATCCCGCAGATCGGCTGGAACACCATCGAACTCAAACGCCAGCATCCACTGTTTGCCGGCATTCCCACCGGGACCAACGGGCTGCACGCCTATTTCGTGCACTCCTACCAC
>NZ_RZPF01000344.1:0-6550 GCF_004022735.1 Mesorhizobium sp. M7A.F.Ca.AU.001.01.1.1 | reverse complement strand
GATCGGCGGCGCGCCCGGATCGCGCGAGGTGATGGTGACCATCTCGACGGTGCCGATGGCGCCGTCGTCGATCGCCTTGCGCACAGCGGCGAAATGCGGGTCGAAACGCCGGTTGAAACCGACCATCAGCGTCGCCTTGGCCTTGTCGACCACGGCCAGGCATTTCTCGACGCGCTTGACGTCGAGGTCGATCGGCTTCTCGCAGAAGATCGCCTTGCCGGCCTTGGCGAAGCGCTCGATCAGATCGGCATGGGTGTCGGTCGGCGTGCAGATGATGACGGCGTCAATATCTCCGGCTTTCTCGATGTCCTCGATGCTGCGCACCTCGGCGCCATAGGCGCTGGCCAGTTCGGTGGCCGCCTTCTCGAACGCATCGGCAACCGCAACCAGTTTGGCCTGCGGATTGGAGCCGACGGCACGGGCGTGGACCTTGCCGATGCGGCCGGCACCGAGGAGAGCGAAGCGAACGGTCATGGGTATTTCCTCTGGGGGAATGGGTTGGAGAGAGTTGTCCGCACCTTGCTTTTGGGGAAAGGTGGCAAGGCTATTTTTCGAGCGCGCCAGAAAACAGGATGACCATCCTGTTTTAGGCCGCGAGTTCCGCCTCCCCGGTCTTGGCGCCGGTGATGTAGGAGACGATATCGTTTCCGTCGGTGTTCTCCTTGCGCAGATTGGCGACGATGCGGCCGCGCCGGAACACGACGATGCGGTCGCAGAGATCGAACACCTGGCGCATATTGTGGCTGATCAGGATCAGCGGCTCGCCATTGTCCTTCAGCGTACGCACGATGTTTTCGACCTGCGCGGTCTCCTGCACGCCAAGGGCGGCGGTGGGCTCGTCCATGATGATCAGCTTGGAGGCGAAGGTCGCCGTCCGGGCGATCGCCACGCACTGGCGCTGGCCGCCCGACATGTGGCGGATGGTGTTGGACAGATTGGGGATCTTCACCGCCGTGCGGACCAGCGCCGCCTCGGTTGCCTTGCGCATGTATTTGCGGTCGAGGATCGAGAACGGGCCGAGGTTGAACAAAACCTTCTCGCGGCCGAGGAACAGGTTCGACGGCACGTCGAGATCGTCGGCCAGCGCCAGATTCTGGAACACGGTCTCGATGCCCGCCGTGCGGGCCTCGATCGGCCCGGCAAAGTTCACTTCCTTGCCGTCGAACCAGATCTGGCCGCTGGTGCGCTGCTCGACGCCGGTGATCTGGCGCACGAAGGTCGATTTGCCGGCGCCGTTGTCGCCCATGATGGCGACATGCTCGCCCTTGCGCAGCTCGAAGTTCGCGCCTTCCAGCGCATGCACGCCGCCATAGCGCTTGGTCAGGTTTTCGGTCTTCAGGACGATGTCTGACATGGTCATGCCCTCATTGCCCGCAGGCGTTGGCGCCACTGGTCGAGAACCACCGCACCGACGATGATCACGCCCTTGACCATCTCCTGGTAGTAGGCGTCGAGGCGCAGGAAGGTGAAGCCGGAGATGATGACGCCGAAGATCAGCGAGCCGATCACCGTGCCGATGATCGAGCCGCGGCCGCCCGACAGCGAGACCCCGCCGATGACCGCCATGGCGATGGCGTCGAGTTCGTACATCACGCCCATGCCGGACTGCGCGGTCAGGTTCTTGGAGCTCAGCACCACGGCGGCGAGCGCGGCGAGAATGCCGGCGATGACGTAGACCAGGATCTTGTGATTGGCGATCTTGATGCCGGACATGCGCGCGGCGTCCTCGTTGGAGCCGATCGCGTAACAGTGCTTGCCGTACCTCGTATAGGTCATGATCAGCTGGAACAGGATGGCCAGCGACAGGAAGATGACGACCGGCATCAGGCCTTTGCCGATGCTGGCGAAACTCTCGGTGGGAAACGAGATCGGCTGGCCCTTGGACCACCATTTGGCGATGCCGCGCGCGGTCACCATCATGCCGAGCGTGGCGATGAATGGCGGAATGCGCGTGTAGGCGATCAGCGCGCCATTGACCAGGCCGGCGAAGAGGCCGCAGGCGATCGCCACCAGCAGCGGCACGATGACAGGCAGGTCGGTCCAGCCCTGCGCCAGGAACATCGCCTTGGGATTGGGGTTGCCGTTGACCGTCGCCACCTGGGCGAAGCTCATGGCGATCATGGCGGTCGCGCCGACGATCGAGCCCGAGGACAGGTCGATGCCGCCGGTGATGATGACCTGTGTCACGCCGATGGCGATGATGCCGACGATCGACACCTGCAGGATGATGATCTGCAGGCGCGCTTCGTTGAAGATGCCGCCGACATCGCTGCGTGTGTTGAACAGGAAGCTGTCGCCGAGAAAGATGCGGCCGATCAGTTCGAAGATGACGACGAGAATGACCAGGGCCAGGAAAACATTGAACTCGGCCGGCCATGTGCGCTTCTTCGCATCATAACCGACGCCGCCGACGCCATGAGATGTCTGTGCCACGTATTCTGTCCTCCATCAGCCGCGGTCGCCCTCGCGCCGTGCCGGCGCTGAGGGAGAGAGGGAGCGGCGCTGTCTTGATCGAGAGCGCCGCTCCGTATCGAACCGCTGGCGGCTCAGTTCTTCTTCAGGAACTTGTCGATGTTGGCTGGCGTCACCAGCTGGAAGGGCACGTAGACCTTGTGCTCGACCTTCTCGCCCTTGGAGAGCTTGAGCGCCGCATCGAGATCGCCGGCGCCCTGGCCGGCCGCGTCCTGGAACACAGTTACGTCGAGGTCGCCCGCCTGCATGGCCGCCAGCGCGTCCTGGGTGGCATCGACGCCGCCGACGACAACCGCCTTCATGTCGATGTTGCCGGCCTTCATCGCCTGGATGGCGCCGATGGCGCTTTCGTCATTGTTGGCGATGACGCCATCGAACGGCTTGCCGGTCGAAAGCCAGTTGGTCATCAGGTTCTGCGCCTCGTCGCGGTTCCAGTTCGACGTCTGCTTGTCGATGATCTTGATGAAGCTGCAATCCGGCGTCGCGATCACATCGTCGATGTCCTTGGTGCGCTGCACGGCGGCCTGGTTGGAAAGCTCGCCCATGATCACATAGACATTGGCTTCCTTCTTGCCGGCTTCCTTGAACAGGCGGCAGACTTCCTTGGTCTCGAGCGTGCCGGAATCGGCTTCGTTCGAGGCGACGAAGGCCTGGTTGTCGGGCAGCGTGTCGACGTTGACCGGCTCGCGGTTGACATAGACCAGCGGGATCTTGGCTGCGGCGGCGGCATCCGACATCGCCTGCGTGGCCGAAGTGTCGACCGGGTTGACGATGATGGCGTCGACGCCCGAAGCGGCGAAGTTCTTGATCTGGTCAAGCTGCTTGGCAACGTCGTTCTGCGCGTCCTCGACCTGCAGCTCGACGCCGCTCATACCCTTGGCCTGCTCGATCATGCCGTTGCGCAGCACGGTCAGGAAGTTGTCGTCGAACTTGGCCATCGACACGCCAACCTTGGCGGCCAGGGCGGATGAACTCATCAGCGCCGCGAAGGCGACGCCTAAAATCAATTTCTTCATTGTGTTTCTCCTCCACATATTGGTGTCCGGTTTCACCGATTTATCCGGAATCCCCGATCTCCCCGGGGAATCTCTCCCTGATGTCGTTTCTATTCCGGGTGACGCTTGCCGTTGGCTGGAACGTCAAACCCTCTGTTTGAAACAGATATTCCGGAACGAAAGAACCAAAATATACAGATGATGAAATATTTATTCCATTTCACATCGGGGCGTCAAGGGCGATTCCGCGGCCTGCGGGCCGATTTACGCATCGCTCTGATGGATTCTATCATTTGCCTCGGCACCTTGCGCGGCGGCTGGCTAGATGTTTTCCGGCAGATAGATGTCGAAGGGCAGAAAGGTCTGGCCCGGAGCGTTGGCGGCGCCGGTTTCGATGGCATGCGCCATCAGGTCGACGAGCTCACGGCATAAAGCGGCGAGCGGGGTCGAGATCACCATGGTGAGGATGTTGTCGGCGAGCGCCGCGCGCGACTCGGCGTTGATCTCGTTGCAGACGACCACCGGCATGGTCGCGGGCTTCGCTGCCCGCAGCGCCGAGACCGCGCCTTCCATGCCACCGCCGGCGACGTAGCAGCCGGCAAGATCCGGATAGCGCGCCAGAAGATCGATCATCGCGTCATGGGTCACCTGGTTGGCTTCCAGATTGACCAGCGTTTCAAGCACGCTGAACTCCGGCGCATGCTCGCGGAAGAAGGAGCGAAAGCCGATCTCGCGCAGCTCATGGCCGTGGAAGCGGTGGCTGCCGACGAAGAGGGCGACCTTGCCGGGCCGCTTGGCTGCCTTGGAGATCATCCATGCGGCGGTGCGCCCGACCTTGCGGTTGTCGAGGCCGATATAGCCCTCCCGGATGCCGGCGGCAAAATCGGACAGCACCGAAAAGACCGGCTGCCCTCTCGCCTTCAAGGTTTCCACGACCGCTGTCAGGGTCGGATGGTCCGGACCGACCACGGCGATGGCCCTCGATTTCGCCGCCAGCCTGCGCATCTGGGAGGCGATCTCGTCGGGAGCCAGGGAGCTGGCGAAATCGATGCTCGCAACGCCGCGGAAGCGCTGCGATTGAGAGATGGCCAGTTCGAGTTCCCGCGCGAAGTCACCGTAGAAGGCATCGTTGCCCCGCAGCAGCAGGAAGCCCAGGCGGTACTCCGGCAACTCCTGGCGCATGCGCTGCTTGATAAGGCCGGCGGCGTGGTAGCCGATGTCGGTAGCGGTCTCGTAGACGCGGCGCGCTGTCTCTTCGCGCACCGGCAGCCGGTTGTTCAGCACGCGGTCGACGGTGGCGACACTGACGCCCGAGATGCGCGCCAGATCGGATATTGTCGGCCGCTTCACCATGCTTGCCTCGTCGGGTTTGCTCGAGCCCTTCGTACATCATCCTGATGGGAAATGATAGAAACTATCTTTATGATGTTGAGTCTATCATCAGTCGGCGTTACTTTGACGCCCGAAGCCAAGGGATTTCATGGCATTCGCTCTGGCGGATGCCTTTGCCGAGGGAGGCAATCATGTCCACTGCGCCGTCCCGGCGTGACTACAGCCTGATCGGCCGCGACGCCAAGCTCGCCGTCGAGACCGGCCTGTCGGCGGCCGAGTGGTATCACACCGACATACCGCGCAAGCAGATGAAGGAGCTGATGCAGCGCTCCGACGGGCCGGCGATCCGCGATACGGCGATCTGGTTCGCCGCCCTGACCGTCAGTGGCGCCGGCGGCGCCTGGCTCTGGGGCACATGGTGGTGCGTGCCGTTCTTCTTCGTCTATGGCGTGCTCTACGGCTCCTCGACGGATTCACGCTGGCACGAATGCGGTCACGGCACCGCCTTCCGCACGCAATGGATGAACGATGCGGTCTATCAGATCGCCTGCTTCATGATCATGCGCAATCCGGTGACCTGGCGCTGGAGCCACACGCGCCACCACACCGACACCATCATCGTCGGCCGCGACCCGGAAATCTCGGTGATGCGGCCGCCGGATCTGGTTCGCGCCATGCTGGGCTTCGTCGGCGTGCTCGACGCCTGGCATGCGATGAGCGATATGCTGCGCAACGCCGCCGGCACCGTCAGCGCCGCCGAAAAGACCTTCATTCCAGAACAGGAACAGCCCAAGGCGATCCGCGTCGCCCGCATCTGGACGGCGATCTATGCCGCCACCGTCGGGCTGGCGCTCTACACCGGTTCGTTCCTGCCGCTGATGCTGGTCGGCCTGCCCAGGCTCTACGGCGCCTGGCACCATGTCATGGTCGGGCTGCTGCAGCATGGCGGCCTGGCCGACAATGTCACCGACCACAGGCTGAACAGCCGCACCGTCTACATGAACCCGATCAGCCGCTTCATCTACTGGAACATGAACTACCATGTCGAGCATCACATGTTTCCGATGGTGCCCTATCATGCGCTGCCGAGGCTGCACGAACTGATCAAGCACGATCTGCCGGAAGCGACACCGTCGATCCTGGCCGGCTACCGCGAGATGATCCCGGTCTTCCTGCGCCAGCTGCGCAACGAGGACTATTTCCTCAAGCGCGAGCTGCCGCCGACCGCACGGCCATATCGCGAGGAATTCCACAACGACACTATCGCCGCCGCGGCGGAATGATCGTGCTTCCATCCGATCCAGACTGTTTATTTAACGCAATTCCGGACGGAAAACCGCTGCGCACTTTTTTGCTTTTGGGAGGACTTGAATGAGCGACTGGGTCGAGGCCTGCGCCACCGGCGACATAGACGAGGAGGATGTGATGCGCTTCGACCATGGCGGCCGCACCTTCGCCATCTATCGCAGCCCCGACGACGAGTTCTTCGCCACCGACGGCCTTTGTACGCATGAAAAGGTGCACCTGGCCGACGGGCTGGTGATGGATGACATCATCGAATGCCCCAAGCACAATGGCCGCTTCAACTACAAGACGGGTGACGCCCGCGGCGCCCCGGTCTGCGTCAACCTGAAAACCTATCCGGTCAAGGTCGATGCCGGCAAAGTCCTGATCCAGATCGGATGACCGATATGGCGGGGGGGGTGGTCATCATCGGCGCCGGCGCATGCGGGGGGCGGGGGGGACTGGGG
>NZ_RZPF01000343.1:0-6557 GCF_004022735.1 Mesorhizobium sp. M7A.F.Ca.AU.001.01.1.1 | reverse complement strand
AGACAGCACTGGCCAGCGCCAATGACGAACTGGCGAAAGTCTACGGCAGGGACTTCGTGCGGCCGGTGCTGATCAATGTCACCTCGGAGGAGCAGGTCATTTCGGGCTTTGCCGAGACAGCGGTCGAGTTCGGCGGCATCGACATTCTGGTATCGAATGCAGGGCTGGCCTCCTCGGCGCCGATCGAGGAGACGACGCTGGCGCTGTGGAACAAGAACATGGACATCCTGTCGACCGGTTATTTCCTGGTCTCGCGGGAAGCGTTCCGGCTGTTCCGCGCGCAGAAGATTGGCGGCAACGTCGTCTTCGTCGCCTCCAAGAACGGCCTTGCCGCATCGCCGAACGCCGCCGCCTATTGCACCGCCAAGGCTGCCGAGATCCATCTCGCCCGCTGCCTGGCGCTGGAGGGCGCGGAGGCGCAGATCAGGGTCAATGTCGTCAACCCGGACGCGGTGCTGCGCGGCTCGAAGATCTGGACCGGCGAGTGGAAGGAACAGCGCGCCGCCGCCTACAAGATGTCGACCGACGATCTGGAGGAGCACTATCGCTCGCGTTCGATGCTGAAGCGCTCGGTCTTCCCGGAAGACATCGCAGAGGCGATCTATTTCCTGGCGTCCGACATGTCGGCCAAGTCGACCGGCAACATCATCAATGTCGACGCGGGCAACGCCCAGTCGTTCACGCGCTGAGCGGAGGGGACGATGGAACACATCATCTCCGCCGACCTCGTCGACAAGGACAACGCCGCGCGCAAGGCAAACCTCGAGCGCGACTACGCCTCGCTCGGCGAGCGGCTCGACCGTCGCGGCATCGCCATCGACGCTATCAGAGACAAGGTCGAGAAATTCGCGGTGGCGATCCCGTCCTGGGGCGTCGGCACCGGCGGCACGCGCTTTGCCCGCTTTCCCGGTGCCGGCGAGCCACGCGATATCTTCGACAAGATCGAGGATTGCGCCGTCATCCAGCAATTGACGCAGGCGACGCCGACCGTTTCCCTGCACATTCCGTGGGACAAGGCCGATCCGAACCGGCTGAAGCAAGCGGCCTCGCGCTTTGGCCTCGGCTTCGACGCCATGAACTCCAACACCTTTTCCGACGCCAAGGACCAGAAGCTCTCCTACAAATTCGGCTCGCTGTCGCATGCCGACGCCGGCACGCGCCGGCAAGCGGTCGAGCACAATCTCGAATGCATCGAGATCGGCAAGACGCTCGGCTCCAAGGCGCTGACGGTGTGGATCGGCGACGGTTCGAACTTTCCCGGCCAGGTCAATTTCGCCAAGGCATTCGAGCGCTATCTCGACGCCATGAAAGAGGTCTACGCCGGACTGCCCGCCGACTGGAAGCTGTTCAGCGAGCACAAGATGTACGAGCCGGCCTTCTATTCCACCGTCGTGCAGGACTGGGGCACCAACTACATGATCGCGCAGGAGCTGGGCGACAAGGCGTTCTGTCTCGTCGACCTCGGCCACCATGCCCCAAACGTCAACATCGAGATGATCGTGTCGCGGCTGATCCAGTTCAAAAAACTCGGCGGCTTCCACTTCAACGATTCGAAATATGGCGACGACGATCTCGATGCCGGTTCGATCGATCCTTACCGGCTGTTTCTCGTCTTCAACGAACTGGTCGACGCCGAACTTTCCGGCGCCGAGGGGTTCGACCCGGCCCACATGCTCGACCAGAGCCACAACGTCACCGATCCGATCGAAAGCCTGATGCTATCGGCGGTCGAGGTGCAGCGCGCCTATGCGCAGGCGCTGCTGGTCGACCGCAAGGCGTTGGAAGATTTTCAGGATAGCAATGACGCGCTGATGGCGACGCAGACGCTGAAAGCGGCCTACCGCACCGATGTCGAGCCGATCCTCGCCATGGCGCGGCTGAAGACCGGCGGCGCCATCGACCCGGTCGCCGCCTATCGAGCGGCGGGTTACCGCGCCAAGGTTGCAGCGGAACGCCCTGCAGTCGCTGGCGGTTCGGGCGGCATTGTCTGAGGCCGAGCCGGCCCCCTCATCCGGCCGCTTTGCGGCCACCGCCCTCCGGGCGTTCGTTGTTCGAAAAGCCAAGCAGTTGGCTTTTCGCCCGCTGCGCGGACCACGCCTCACCCCCGCAGGGAGAAGAGACTGGCGTCAGCGCTGACACCTCCTCTCCCCTCGGGGAGAGGTCGGATTGCCCCGAATTGCCCTTCGCAATTCGGTTGGCAATCCGGGTGAGGGGGCTCTTTCTCGTGCTCCCTTAATTGTTAGTGGACTCGATCCGTCCAACACGGTCTTCTAGGCATCCCCCCGCCCGGAGAACCGCCATGCCTCTCAACCGTCGGACACTGATCGCCGCCAGTCTTTCCATCACCTTTGTCCTGGCGCCGTTGACGAGTGTCTTCGCCGCCTCGCCGGCGCCGGCCAAGGGCGAGCACGGCATGGTGGTGACGGCCCAGCATCTGGCGTCCGAAGTCGGCATCGAGGTGTTGAAGAAGGGCGGCAATGCTGTCGACGCGGCGGTTGCCGTCGGCTATGCGCTCGCCGTCGTCTACCCCAATGCCGGCAATATCGGCGGCGGCGGCTTCATGACCATCCGCTTCAAGGACGGCAAATCGACCTTTCTCGATTTCCGCGAGCGGGCGCCGCTGGCGGCGACAAAAACCATGTATCTCGACAAGGACGGCAACCCGGTGAAGGGCGCCAGCCTCGACGGCTATCTCGCCGTCGGCGTACCGGGCTCTGTGGCTGGCTTCGAGATGGCCCGTGAAAAATACGGCAAATTGTCCCGCCAGGATCTGATGGCGCCGGCAATCGGCTACGCCAAGGACGGGTTCATCCTCAACCAGGGCGACGCTGCCTCGTTTGCCGGCAGTGCCGACAGGCTGGCGAAGGACCCCGCGGCCGCCGCCATATTCCTGAAACCCGACGGCAAGCCCTATGGCATCGGCGAGCGGCTGGTCCAGCCCGACCTCGCCGCCTCGCTCGCCGCCATTTCCGAAAAGGGTACGGATGCCTTCTATAAAGGCGCCATCGCTGACGCCATCATCAAGGCGAGCGGCGCCAAGGGCGGCATTCTCGCCAAGCCGGATTTCGAGCAATATGCGGTGCGTGAGCTCAAGCCCGTGACCTGTACCTATCGCGGCTACGAGATCACCTCCTCGCCGCCGCCCAGCTCCGGCGGCATCATCATCTGCGAAATCCTCAACGTGCTGGAGGGCTACCCGCTGTCCTATCTCGGCGCAGGTTCCGCCGAGACGGTCCACGTCATGGTCGAGGCGATGCGCTACGCCTATGTCGACCGCAATTCAGCGCTTGGCGATCCTGATTTCGTCGATAACCCGGTCTCGAAACTGCTTGATAAGGCCTATGCCAAGGATATCCGCGACAAGATCGACCCGTTCCGGGCCGGCGTGTCGCAGGATTTGATGCCGAAGGGCTTTGGCGAGAGCAAGGAGACGACGCATTATTCGATCATCGACGATGCGGGCAATGCGGTCGCGGTCACCTACACGTTGAACGGTTCCTTTGGAGCCGGCGTCGTCGCCGACGGCACCGGCATCCTGCTCAACAACGAAATGGACGATTTCACCCAGAAACCCGGCGTGCCCAACCTCTATGGCCTGGTCCAGGGGGAGGCCAACGCCATCCAGCCGAAGAAGACGCCGCTGTCGTCGATGAGCCCGACCGTGGTCGCCAAGGACGGCAAGCCGTTCATGGTCATCGGCAGCCCCGGTGGTTCGCGCATCATCACCATCACGCTGGAAGCGATCGTCAATGTCATCGACCACGGCATGAACATCCAGGAGGCGATCGACGCGCCGCGCATCCACCATCAATGGCTGCCCGACAAGGTGTATGTCGAGCCGTTCGGCCTGTCGCCGGACACAGAAAAGCTGCTGGCCGGCATGGGATATCACCTCGATCTCGCCGACCAGACCTGGGGTCAGGCCGCCGGCATCCTGGTCGGCGGCAAGAGCCTGGCGGAAATCGAGAAAGGCGGCGGCGCGCGCTACAACGGCGCCATCGACAGCCGCGCGGCCTCTGGCGAGGCGCTCGGATACTGACAGCTCGGAGGAAAAGCTTGGAGCAGCGTGGCGATTCGGGTTGATCGCCCGCTGCTCAAGTGGATCGGCTCACACCGACTTGACCGTCACAAGACCAGCGTGAGGGTGGACGCAACCAGCATCAAGGCGGCAATGCCGACGAACAGCGCATAGATGCGCGGCCGGTCGAGCAGCAGCGCATTTCCGGAGATCCAGGCGGATGTGGCGCCGCCAAGCGCGAAGAGGAAGCCGTTGCGGTGCCCGAAGACCATCGATGCGGCCATCAGCCCGCCGATGATCAGCGCACCGAACACGATGATCACGGCAACGGCATATCTCTCGAAATCATTGCCGCTTCCCATGCTCGGGCCGATTGCGTTCAAGGTTGGCAGGTCGTCCGGATCGAAAGGGTTCGTCGACCCGTATTCGTCTTGACCGGCAGGCTCTCGCATCATTCGTTCTCCGTATAGCGGCAACAAATCATCAAGCCTTGCCGAGTGCAACCCGATCACGCTGCCTTGATGCGTTCGACCGGTCCTTGACGTCTTCAGGTGGCGGCTTGCTGCCGGCTTTTGGTTCTTGGCCGTCTTTGGTCTCTCAGGCAATCCAGGAAACGGCTGCCCAAAGGCGACCGTAGCTCCCTCTATCATGGAATGCATTCGTGGAGGAAAAATGATGCGGGGCGCGGATTGGGCTTCGCAAACCGTGATTCGGACGGTGACGTCGCACAGGGTTGTTGTACGGGCGAATCGCCTTGCGGCCAGTGGGCGTCTGCGCTTGGCATGCGGTTGCGTGAAAGTTGACTGGGCAGGCATCTTAAATGTTGACTAGTATACTCATGTTTCATAGTCACCGGGCAGTGGTCACTGGAGACCAACCCCCGAAAAGCAGGGCCGGCCGCATTGCAGAGAGACCAAGAGCCCCAGTCGAGAGCCGCGCCCGATCATTTGCGCAGCCGAATGACCCGGCGCCAGGCGCTCGGGCTTTTTTCGCTGCCGTTCGCCGGCATGAGGTCCTCCACGGCTGAAGCCCGTCCGTTGCGCATCGTCTGCCTGGATGACGGGTTGACCGAGACCTTGCTCATGCTCGGTGTCAGCCCGGTCGCCATTGCCGATCGGGAGGTCTGGGAGAAATGGGTGGTCGAGCCGCGGCTGCCGCCCGACGTCGCCGATCTCGGCACGCTGCTCGAGCCCAATCTCGAATTCCTGCAGCAGCTCAGGCCCGACATCATCCTGTCCATGCCGTATCTCGAGGGCATCAAGCCGCTGCTCGAACGCGTGGCTCCAGTGACGACGATCGGGCTCTATACCGAGGCCGGGCAACCCTATCGGCGCGCGCTCGAGGCGACGCGCCAGCTCGCCGGGCTTGTCGGCAAGGAAAGCGAAGGCGAGGCGCTGATCGCGGCGACAGACGCGTATCTTTTGGAGGTTCGCCAGCAACTGGCGCCGCTTTCGGCACGGCCGATCTATGTCGTCAGCTTCCTGGACCCCCGCAATGTGCGCGTCTACGGCGCAAAGAGCCTGTTTCAGGAGGTGTTCGACCGCATCGGGCTCAGCAACGCGTGGACGGCCGAGACCAACTATTGGGGGTTTTCGACCGTCGGCATCGACGGGCTGGCGACATCCAGCGATGCGCGCCTCGCCTATCTCGAACCCTTGCCTGAGGGCGCCGGCGGCACGCTGACCGAAAGTCCGGTCTGGAATGCCATGCCCTTCGTGCGCAACCGCTCGATCATGCGCCTTCCTGCCGTCCTGATGTTTGGCGCGCTTCCATCCGCGAGCCGTTTTGCTCGGGTCCTGGCATCGGCGATGACCGCGGAGGCCGCCCATGGCTGAGGATGCTGCCATTGCCCAAAGGGGGAAGCCTGCGTCGGCCGGCCGGGCCCCCGTGTGGAGCTTTTCCAGCAATCAGCCGGTAGGCGCGATCCTGCTTTGCGCGGTGCTGCTCGCGGCTGCGGCAGCGGCAACCGTCTCGAACCTCACCGTGCAACTGCCATCGGCGCTCTGGCTCCAATCGCTCGCCGCTCCCGACATCGCTGACATGCGGCAGGTGCTCGTCCACTATGCCTTCCTGCCCCGTCTTGCGATCAGCCTTTTGTGCGGTGCGGCGCTCGGGCTTGCCGGAACTGTCCTGCAGCAGGTTCTGCGCAACCCGCTCGCCTCGCCTGAAACCGTTGGCGTCTCGGCCGGCGCCTATCTGGCGCTGGCACTGGCGACGCTTCTGTCACCGTCCCTGCTTGCCTTCGGCCGCGAATGGGTGGCGCTGGCCGGCGCATTTATGGCCCTTGCCGCCGTCATCGCTCTGTCCTGGCACAAGGGCCTGTCGCCGCTTTCGGTGGTGCTGGCGGGGCTTGTGGTCAGCCTCTATGCCGGCGCCATCGGTGCCGCTCTCATCGTGCTGCGGCATGAATGGCTGGCCAGCCTGTTCATCTGGGGCGCCGGTTCGCTCGGCCAGCAGGATTGGTCGACGACGCTGTGGCTTTTGCCCCGCATCGGCACTGCTGCGCTTGCGATCTTCTTCATGGTGCGGCCCCTGACCC
>NZ_RZPF01000342.1:0-6565 GCF_004022735.1 Mesorhizobium sp. M7A.F.Ca.AU.001.01.1.1 | reverse complement strand
CCTGAGATGCGTCGGGCCGGGTCTGGGTCGGATCGGCGGTCTCCCCGGATGCCGTGATATGCTGGTTCATGAATATTCCTGTTCCCGAAAACGCAATCGCGGCCCGCGCCTGAGCGCGGACCGCTGTTGCTCTCGAACCGGGCTTCCGGCCGAGGACCGGATCAATAGGCGCTGAGGCCGGTGCCCTTGTAGACCTTGTCGAACTCGGCCTTCACCGCCTCGTTCTGATAGGAAGCCACCAGCGTCTTCACCCAGGCCTCGTTCTCGTTACCGGTCTTCACCGCGATGAAGTTGCGGTAGGGATTGTCGGCGATAGGCTCCTGCGCGATGCGGTTTTCCGGCGACAGGCCGCTTTTCAGCGCCCAGTCGGTGTTGACCACGGCCGCATCGAGATCCTCGACCGAGCGGCCGACGATACCGGCGTCAAGTTCCTTGATCACCACCTTCTTCGCGTTCTCGGCGATGTCGGCGGTGGTGGCCAGAATGCCGGTGCCATCCCTGAGCTTGATCACGCCCTCGTTCTGCAGCACGCGCAGCGCCCGGCCTTCATTGGATGGGTCGTTGGGCACGCCAATGACCGCGCCCTCGGGCAGGTCGGCAACCTTGCTGAACTTCTTAGAGTAGAGGCCGATCGGCCAGACGCCGGTATAGCCGACACGGACGATGTGGTAGCCTTGCGTCTTGATCTGGTTGTCGAGATAGGGCTGGTGCTGGAAGGCGTTGGCGTCGATCTCGCCGCGCTCCAGCGCTTCGTTGGGCTGGGTGTAGTCGTTGAATACCACCGTCTCGATGGCAAGGCCCTTTTCGGCGGCTTGCGCGACGACGACGCGCCAGACGTCCTCGTCCTCGCCGCTGATGATGCCGACCTTGATCGCCTTCTTGTCCTCGGCAAACGACGCATGCGGTGCAATCAGGCTGCCGATCGCGACGACTGAGGCGAACAGCAGAGCAAGGCCACTGCGCCGGTTGACGGTTGACCCGGGGGAAGATGGCAAAGTGTTCTTGAAGTCAGTCATGATTGATCTCTGCGGTTGTGAAGTCATGGCAGCGAGGCGGATTGCCTAGCCTTGGTCGCATCCTCAGAAATTCTATCAAGTTTATCAAAGAACGCGTTTCGCCATTCTCGCCAAAGCCGGGAATATTCTCTCAAAATTTTCAAGAGCGTGAGCAAAAGCCGCTGCTTGGCCGGCCGCAGCGGATCGCGGCGCGATCTTGCGCGCGTCTGGAGGTCGTCAGATTCTCAGAGAGCTCAGCGTGCCGTCAAAGCGCGATCCAGGCCGCCTTCAGTTCCAAATATTTCTCCAGCGCGTGCAGCGACTTGTCGCGGCCGAAGCCGGACTGCTTGACGCCGCCGAGCGGCACGGTGATGTCGGCGCCGCCATAGGTGTTGACGTGGACGACGCCGGCATTGATGGCGCGCACCATGCGATGCGCGGTGGAGAGATTGGCGGTCCACACCGCGGAGGCAAGCCCGTAGACGGTCGAATTGGCAAGCCGAACCGCCTCCTCCTCGGTCTCGAAGCGCATGACGCCGAGCACCGGCCCGAACACCTCCTCGCGCGCCAACTGCATGTCCTGCATGACATTCTCGAAGATCGTTGGCGCCATGTAGCTGCCACCGGTCTCGGTCAGCATCCGCTGGCCGCCGGTGACGAGACGGGCACCTTCTTCCGTGGCCCTGGCGACGAAACCGAGGTTCTTGTCCAGCTGTTCGGCGCTCGATACCGCGCCGACATCGCTGGTGAGATCAAGCGGATCGCCGACTTTGAGCCGCATGGTTGCCGAGAGCAGTTCGTCCATGAAGCGGTCGTAGACCGCTGACTGGACGAGAAGCCGCGAGCCGGCGACGCAGACCTGGCCGGAATTGCGGAAGATGCCATTGGCCGAGACGACCGCTGTCTGTTTCAGGTCCGGGGCGTCGGCAAAGACGATGTTCGGCGACTTGCCGCCGAGTTCGAGGAAGACGCGCTTCAGATTGGAGCGAGCGGAATATTCGAGCAGCCGCCTGCCGACCGGGCCGGAACCGGTGAAGGCGATGGCGTCGACATCCATATGCAGGCCGAGCGCCTCGCCGGTGACCGCGCCAAGCCCGGTGACGACGTTGAGCACACCGGCGGGCAAGCCGGCCTCGCTTGCCAGTTCGGCCAGCCGCAGCAGCGTCAGCGAGGCGATCTCCGGCGGCTTGACCACCACGCAATTGCCGGCGGCAAGTGCAGGCGCGATCTTCCAGGCACCGATCATCAGCGGGAAATTCCACGGCACGATGACGCCGACGACGCCGAGCGGCTCCTTGTGGATCAGTCCGAGCACATTCTCGGCCGTCGGCGCTATCTCGCCATAGACCTTGTCGATGGCCTCGGCATAGTAGCGGATGGTGCCTGCCGCCGACAGCGGTTCTGCCTTGTAGGCCATGCCGATCTCGGTGCCGTTGTCGCGCACACCGAGCACGGCGAGCTCATCGGCGTGTTTCTCGACCAGCTCGGCGAATTTCGTCAGCACCTTCTTGCGAAAGGCGGGTGTGGCGCGCGACCACGAGCCCTTCTCGAACGCCTTGCGCGCCGACTTCACGGCGCGGTCGATATCGGCGGCGTTGCCGTCGGCGATGCTGGCGAAAGGTCGGCCGTCGATCGGCGACGTCACCGGCAGGCTTGCGCCGCTTGTTGCCTCGACCTGCACGCCATCGATGAACAGGCCCTGCGCGCCGATCTCCGTCTTGCGCAGCGTTTCGATGGCATTCTGACTGATCATTGGTGACGGACTCCAAGGGAAACATGCAATGTGGTTGGCGCGCGGAATTCCCAGCCGCGAAACACCGGTTCCCTGCTCGGCACAAGGCTGAGATCGGGGAAGCGTTGGAGCAACAGCCGCACCGCAAGGCACATCTGCTCGCGTGCGAAGAACCGGCCCGAACAGAAATGATGGCCGAAGCCGAAGGCGGCATGGTTGCCTTCGTTGCGGTTGATGTCGAAGCGGTCGGGATCGGCAAAGCGGCTCTCGTCGCGGCTTGCCGAAGCGACGAGGGCGGCGACGGCAGCGCCGGCCGGGATCGTCACGCCGCCAATCTCGACTGCCCGCGTCGTCTGCCGCGTCTGCGTACCGATCGGCGCCACCCAGCGCAGGCCCTCGTCGACCGCCCTCGGCACGAAAGTCTCGGGATCGGCGAGCACCTGCCGCAATTGCTCGGGATGGGCCAGCAGGCCGGCGAGGATCGAGCCGGCGCCATGTCCGGGCTCCTGCATGCCGCCAAGCAGAATGACCTTGATGCTGGGCATCAGAAAGTCGATCGGCCGCGTCGTGCCCTCCGGCATGCCGTCATGCAGCATATGCGACAGCGCCGAGTCATCTGGCTGGCGCGCAAGTCTTTCCAGCGTCGGCAGGATGGCGTCGCCGACCTCGGCACTGATTGCGTCGGCGATCTCCTGCCGTTTCGGATCGTTCTCGAAATTGATGGCGCCCTGGGCAAGGCCGTAGAACCAGCGGCGCAGCGTCGGCATATCGATGCCGGCAAGGCCGAGCGAGCGCGCCAGGCTGAGCGTCGACACCGGCTCGAAATAATCGGTCATCAGCTCGGCGGAGCCCTGGTTGACGATCCGGTCCAGAAAAGGTTCGGCAATCGACCGCACGAGGTCGCCGGCATAGGCGGCGACGGTGCGCGGCCGGTATTTCGGGTCGACGCCTTGGCGCAGTTGCTTGTGCGTCTCGCCATCGGTGGTCAGGATGGTCGGCTTGCCGAAGGAACGCTCAACTGGTGACGAGCCGACGACGGCGGAGAAGATCTCGGGCGACTTGGCGACGCTCTCGACATCCTTCCAGCGGGTGACGAACCAAAGATTGACCGCCGGCACGAAAGCGACCGGCGCACTGCGCCTGAGCTCTGCATAGATCGGGTAGGGATCGGCTTCCAATGCCTCGACGGTGATATTTTCGGCAAAGCTCAAATCCGCCACTCCCCTTGTGGTGTAAGGGGCGGCGTGGCATGCCGCCCCTTTGCTTTTCTCAATCTTTCAGCGGCTGGCCGAGGTTTTTGAACGCGACCGGATCGCGGCTCTTCAGCGCGCTGGCCAGCAGCAGGCCGACGATCGCGGCGATCAGCACCAGCCCCGGCAGGAACACGCCAAGGAAACCGCCGGCTCCCGACAGGCTGCCGAAATTGATGACGATCAAATAGATGATGATGACGAAGGCGATGAAGGTCAGCCCGGGCAGGATGGTGGTCTTCAGCGCATTCTCGTGGGCCGCCGGGTTGGCGCGGAAGAACATCACCACGGCAAGCGATGCCACCGCCATCATCGCGATGACACCGAGCGTCGCGACATTGGTCAGCCACGAAAACAGCGCCAGCACCGGATCGAGGCCGAGCACGGCGAACAGGCCGACAACGACCGCGGCGAGCACGCTCTGGATGACGGAAGCGACATGTGGGCTCTGGTGCACCGGATGCGTCACGCCGATCGTCTGCGGCAACAGCTTCTCGCGGCCCGAGACGTAGATGTAGCGCGCAACCGCATTGTGGAACGCCAGCACGCCGGCAAACAGGCTCGACACGAACAGGATGCTCATCGCCTGCGAAAGCATCGTGCCGGCGTAGCGGTCGGACAGGCCGAACAGGAAGGTCGTCGGATCCTGCAATCCCTGCAGCGTCGGCAGCAATTTGTCGACACCGGCGCCGACCGCCATCAGCCATGCCGTGAGCATGTAGAAGACGCCGATCAGCACGACCGAGAAATAGGTGGCGCGCGGAATGGTGACCTTTGGGTCGCGGGCTTCCTCGGCATAGATCGTCGTCGCCTCGAAACCGATGAAGGCGGCGAAGCAGAACAGGATGGCGATGGCCGGCGAGCCGCTGACGATCTGGCTCCAGCTGAATGGCGCCGCCGACAGGCCGCTATCGCCGCCGGTCTTGAGGATGGCGATATCGAGGATCAGCACCACAAGATATTCGCACAGCACCAGCACCGTCAGGATCTTGGCGGAGAGGTCGACCTGCCGATAGCCGAGCACGGCGACCAGCGCGATGGCGATGAAGCTCCACACCCACCAGGGCAGGTTGATGCCCCAGCCGGCGAACAGGCCGGCGGTTGCGGCGCCCAGCAGGCCCATGACGCCGATCTGCATGGCGTTGTAGGACAGGATGGCGATCAGCGCCGTGGCGCCGCCGGCCATGCTGCCGAGGCCGCGTGCGGCATAGGCATAGAAGGCGCCGGCATTGCCGACATGGCGTGACATGGCGACATAGCCGACCGCGAACAAAAGCAGCAGCACGGTCACGATGAGATAGGTGCCGGCAAAGCCGGCGCCATTGCCCATCAGCATGCCAAGCGGCGTGCCGCCGGCGACTGCCGTGAGTGGGGCGGCCGCAGAAATCACCATGAAGGTGATGGCGCCGACGCCAAGACTGTTCTTGCGCAGCCTGTTGGCCGGCGCCTGTTCCGAGACTGCTGTCATTGATCCCTCCTGTTTGCAAACCCTTGAGTTCGCCGGCCGAATGGCCTGTCCCATGCACTCTGGCGGTTGGTTCATTATTTGAACCGTTATTTTGAATATAGACTTGCAAACAATGCTGATGCCTGTCAAGTTAATTCACACGTTAAATGATTGTCCCGAACGGGGAGGCAAATTTGAGTACGGTCGGAAAAGCGATCTCGCTTCTGGAGCTGTTCAACGTCGACGAGCCCGAGCTCGGCCTGTCCGATCTGGCGCGCCGCTCGGGCTTCGACAAGGCGACGACAAGGCGGCTGCTGGTAGCGCTGGCCGGCCGTGGTTTCGTCGAGCAGGATGCGGGTACGCGGCACTATCGCCTCGGCGCCGGGCTGTCGCGGCTGGCGCGCATCCGCGAGGCGCGCTTTCCCTTCCTGCAGACGGCCGTTCCGCTGGTGCGGGACCTGGCCGCATCGACGGCCGAGACCGTGCATTTGTCGGAATTCGGCGTCGACAGGCTGGTCACCGTCAACGTCGAGCATCCAGCATGGGCAAACCGGGTCAACATCGACATCGGTCAGTTGCTGCCTTTGCATTCGACCGCGTCGGGCATCGCCTATCTGGCCTTCGCCCGCGACGAGACCGTCAAGGCGTGCCTGACGGGTTCGCTCGATGCCTTCACGGCCCATACGCTGATCGAGCCGGCCGCCATCTCAAGATCCATGGGCGAGGCGCGCGAGCGCGGCTATTCGATCTGCGACCAGGGCTATGAGGAAGGTGTGATCAGCGTCGCGGCGGCAATCCGCGGGGCGGATGGCTTTGCGCTCGGCACCATCGCGGTGGCGGCGCCAAAGGCCAGAACGACGGCGGCCGCGATCACGGAGCGGGGACTTGCCGTGAGGGCGGCGGCACGGGAGATTTCCATGCGCCTCAACGGTGAAAACCTGCAAACCCTGAGGAGGCAGGCCTGATGCCCTCGGAGACAGCACCCCGCATCCTGGTCATCGGCACGGGCGACACAAAGGCCGAAGAGCTGTTGTTCATGAAACAGTGCATCGAGCAGTCGGGCGGCAGCGCCGTGATGATGGATGTCAGCGTGCTGGGCGACCCGCCCTACAGTCCGGACCACGATAAGCACGCCGTGGCG
>NZ_RZPF01000341.1:0-6568 GCF_004022735.1 Mesorhizobium sp. M7A.F.Ca.AU.001.01.1.1 | reverse complement strand
GCCAGCGCCTGCAGCGTGCCGGTTCGCATCTCCTCGAAGGTCTTGGTCAATTCCCTGCCGATCGCGGCCTTGCGCTCGCCGCCCAGCGCTTCGACCATGGCACCGAGGGATTCGGCCAGCCGGCGCGGCGATTCGAAGAAAATCAATGTCGCCGGCACGGCTTTCAGTGCCTCCAGCCGCGTCAGCCGCTGCCCGGTCTTCACCGGTAAAAATCCGGCGAACATGAAGGCATCGGAGGGCAGGCCGGATGCGGTCAACGCCGCGAGCGGCGCCGATGGGCCGGGGATAGGCACGACGCGAATGCCGTGGTCGAGCGCCTCGCCGACCAGCCGGTAGCCGGGATCGGACACCAGCGGCGTGCCGGCATCGGAGATCAGCGCCACGCTCTGTCCGGCCTGCAGCGCCGCGATCAGCTTCGGCCCGGCCTCGCCGGCATTATGCTCATGATAGGCTGTGGTGCGGCGGCGGATGCCATAACGGTCGAGCAGCACGCGCGACACCCGTGTATCTTCGCAAGCGACGATGTCGGCGGCGGCCAGCGTCTCCAGCGCGCGCAGCGTGATGTCGGCGAGATTGCCGATCGGCGTCGCCACCAGATAGAGCGCCGGCTCCAGCGGCCGGGCCGCGATCTCGGTCTGCCCGACCACATAGCTGCGCTTGCCCGTCTCTGCGGTCACTGATCAAGTCTCCGTTCGACCCTGTTTGGCACGGCTGACGCGGGCTTGCAAAAGCTGACGCCGATGTAAGGAATTCGCCTTTCCTTTGCCACAGTGGGGAACCAAACCGGCGTTGGCAGATTAGCCCCCTGATTCCGGAGGAGGACAGGATGGACAGCCTCAAGATACAAGACGCTTTCGAGCCCTACTATGCCGGCCGCAACCGCGTTGCCACCCCCAGGGACAAGCGCCCGTCTGCCAAGACCGAGCACAGCCTGACCGAAGAGCGCGTCGCCAGCACCTTGCCGACGAACGTCAGCCTTTCCGACAACAAACCCGACAGCACGACGGAGCACTGACCGGACGATGCCCAATCGCTTCGATATCTTCATCACCCGTCTTGAAACGAAGAACGCACGCCATGGCGCGCAACTACCCTCGATAGGCGACCAGCACAGCACCCGCCGCGATAAGGGCGACGCCAAGCCAGTTCGCTCCGGACAACCGCTCGCCGAGAAAGGCCGCGCCAAACACCGCCACAAGCACGACGCTTAGCTTGTCGATCGGCGCCACCTGCGCCGCATTGCCGATCTTCAGGGCGCGAAAATAGCAGAGCCATGAAGCGCCGGTCGCCAGACCGGACAGGGCGAGGAAAGCCCAGGTCTTTCCCGAGATCGTAGCCGGCGACTGGAACTGGCCGCTGGCGAGCAGGATGGCACCGAGCACGATCAGGATGATGATCGTGCGGATGAAGGTGGCGAAATCGGAATTGATGTTCTCGATGCCGACCTTGGCGAAGATCGCCGTCAGGGCAGCGAATGCAGCCGAGAGCAGCGCCCAGAATTGCCAGGAGGATACGGTCAGGTTCATGCGGGTGGCCTTCGCGGATTGCGTCTTAACCGAGATACCGTGAAACGCGTGCCTTCAGAAGGCCAATCAACTCCAGATCCATGAATTCATAATCGTCAGGTATGTCGAGGCAGATCACACGCGCCTTCTTCAGGCTGGCCCTGAATTTCTTCTGCAGCTTGGTGCGGTGCGCCTTTTCCATGACGAAGATGATGTCGGCCCAAGCGACCAGCTCATGCGTCAGCGGCGTGTCGGCATCGTGGTTGGTTCCGGCCGAGGCCACCTCGATATCGCGGCGCGTTGAAAACACCTGTTCGGCGGTCGGGCTGCGCAAGCGGTTCTGGCTGCAGACGAAAAGGACGTTCTTCAAGGGTTAGCGCGCCAGATCGGCGACCACCGCGTCGAGCACGATCATGCCGGCGGCCGTGGCGCGCAGGCGCGCATTGCCGATCGGCGCCACCAGCCCTTCGCCCTGCAGCATCGACAACCGCGCGCTCGACAGGCCGCGCCCGGAGAACGCCTCGTAGCGGGAGAGGTCGATGCCTTCGGCCAGCCGCAGGCCCATCAGCAGGAATTCGTCGGCCTCTTCCGAGCGCGTCAGGATCTCGCCGCCGGTGACGCCATGGCCCTTGGCCTCGACCAGATTGGCCCAGGTTTCCGGCATCCGCTCGGCGATTGTCACCGTGCGCCGGCCGTTCTCGACGAAGCGGCCATGCGCGCCCGGCCCGACGCCGACATATTCGCCATAGCGCCAGTAGGTCAGGTTGTGCCGGCTCTCGGCGCCAGGCCTGGCGTGGTTGGAAATCTCGTAGGCCGGCAGGCCGTGCGCCTTGGTGATCTCCTGCGTCAGTGCATAGAGGTCGGCGGCATGGTCGTTGTCGGGAATGATGAATTTCTTTGCCGCATGCAGCGCGTGAAAGGGCGTGCCTTCCTCGATGGTCAGCTGGTAGAGCGACAGATGGTCGGCGGCATGGCCGATCGCCTGTTCCAGCTCCGATGCCCAAGCCTCCGGCGTCTGGCCGGGGCGGGCGTAGATCAGGTCGAAGGACAGCCTTGGGAATATTTCCCGCGCGAGGCCGATGGCGTGCAGGGCCTCTTCGACATTGTGCAGCCGGCCGAGGAAGCGCAAATCCTTGTCGTTCAGCGCCTGCACGCCGAGCGACACGCGATTGACCCCAGCCGCCCGATAGCCGCGAAAGCGCTCGGCCTCGACCGAGGACGGATTGGCCTCCAGCGTCACCTCGATGCCGGCAGGCACAGTCCAGTTCTTCGCCACGGCGTCCAGAACCCTGGCCACGGTTTCCGGCTTCATCAGCGAGGGCGTGCCGCCGCCTAGAAAAACGCTGGTCACCTCGCGCGGCCCGGTGCGCTCGCGCATCGTCGCCAGTTCGGCCTCGAAGGCGGCGGCAAAGCGCTCCTGGTCGACCGGCTGGTGGCGAACATGGCTGTTGAAGTCGCAATAGGGGCATTTGGCCGCGCAGAACGGCCAGTGGACATAGACGCCGAAGCCGGGCGTCCGGTCGAGCAGCATGCTCATGCCGAGCCCAATCTCGCTTTGGCGAATTTCTGGAAGGCACGGGCGCGGTGCGACAGCGCCGTGGCCTGGCCGGGCTTCCAGCCATGCTTTTCCTCGGCGCTCATTTCGCCGAAGGTTTTTTCGAAGCCCTCGGGCAGGAACACAGGATCATAGCCGAAGCCGAGCTCGCCGCGCGGTGGCCAGACCAGCGTGCCCTCGGCCTCGCCGCGATAATATTCGGCCTCGCCGTCGGGAAACGCCAGGCAGATGACGGCGACAAAGCGTCCCTTGCGCTGCTCCGGCAAGGCGGCGCCGACCTCCTGCAGCGCCACTTCGGTGCGTTGCATGGCCATGCCGAAGTCACGCGAACCGTCCGGGGTTTCGGCCCAGTTGGCGGTGTAGACGCCGGGCGCGCCGTCAAGCGCGTCGACGCACAGGCCGGAATCGTCCGACAACGCCGGCAGGCCGGTCGCCTTGGCGGCGGCGAGCGCCTTGATGTAGGCGTTCTCCTCGAAGGTGGTGCCGGTCTCGTCCGGCTCCGGCAGGCCATACTCCCTGGCCGACTTCGCTTCGAAGCCGAACGGTCCCATCAGGTCGGCGAATTCGCGCAGCTTGCCCTCATTATGGGTGGCGACGACGATCTTCTTGCCATCGAGAGAATGCATCAAAGGCCCCAGATTCTTGGCTCGGCAAATTCGATCGAGTTGCCCGAGGGGTCGCGTATATAGATCGAACGGCCGCCCTGCGGCCACTCGAATTCGCTCTCGATGGCGATCTTCTTTGCCTCCAGATGGGCTTTCCAGCCGGCGATTTCATCGTCGGTCGCCGTAAAGCAGAGATGACCTTGGCCGACCGCGCCGTGCGGTGGCACCGGCAGCCTCGCGTCGGGCGCCGGCGGGATTTTGGTTGCCTCGGCGTTGAAGACGAGCAGCACGCCGGGGCCGCAGCGGAAGAAGAGGTGGCGGCCGTCGACCTTGCCGAGGAGATTGAGGCCGAGGATGTCGGTGTAGAAGGTTTCGGCGGCGGGCAGGTCTGTGACGTAGAGGGCCGATTCCAGGATCGTGGAGGGTGTCACGAGGCGCCCCCCTCTGGCCTGCCGGCCATCTCCCCCTCAGGTGGGGAGATTGGCAGCTTCTGCATTGTCGCGCGCCCTACAACGCCGGAGATTGGCGAAGCCCTAGATGACATCCGATCTCCCCACTTGAGGGGGAGATGGCCGGCAGGCCAGAGGGGGGCGCTCAGGCTCGACATCTAAAAACTAAGCCACTGCCATCTGCTGCAAACTCACCAGGCGCTGGATGCCTTTCTTGGCCAGGCCCATCAGGTCCGCGAACTGCTCCTCGGAGAAAGGCTCGCCCTCGGCGGTGCCCTGGATCTCGACGATGCCACCCTTGCCTGTCATGACGAAATTGGCGTCGGTGCCGGCCGCGGAATCCTCGATATAGTCGAGGTCGATGACCGGCTGGCCGTCATGGATGCCGCAGGAGATCGCCGCGACATGGTCCTTCAGCACCTTGGCGACGCTGGCCATCTGGCGCGCTTCCATCCAGCGCAGGCAGTCATACAGCGCCACCCAGCCGCCGGTGATCGATGCGGTGCGGGTGCCGCCATCGGCCTGGATGACGTCGCAGTCGACGGTGATCTGCTGTTCGCCCAGCGCCTGCAAATCGACCACGGCGCGCAAGGAGCGGCCGATCAGCCGCTGGATTTCCAGCGTGCGGCCGCCCTGCTTGCCGGCCGAAGCCTCACGGCGCATGCGCTCGCCGGTCGAGCGCGGCAGCATGCCGTATTCCGCCGTCACCCAGCCCTTGCCGGAGTTGCGCATCCAACCCGGCACTTTTTCCTCGAGGCTGGCCGTGCACAGGACATGCGTGTCGCCGAACTTCACCAGGCATGAGCCTTCGGCATGCTTGGAGACGCCACGCTCGAAGGAGATGGCACGCATTTCGTCGAATTGGCGTTTGGAAGGGCGCATTCAGGGCTGCTTTCTTGTCATTTTTCGGAATCTTGGCCGGCTTGTAACCGCATGGGACGCGTGGCGCAAAGGAAAATGGGCTGACGATCGGACACAGACACCGGGTTGCGCGGGTGCAGTGTAAGTCTATATCCTTGGGCCGGAGGTTTTTGGCCGTATGACCAAGGCAGTCGATCCGAGTTCGCAGTCGCCCGCGCTTCAGTCGCCAGTATTCCAGGCGCTCGACATGCGTTCCCGCGACATCTTCCGGCGCATCGTCGATTCCTATCTCAGGGACGGTGAACCGGTGGGATCGCGCAGCCTGTCGCGTATCCTGCCGTCCTCACTGTCGCCGGCGACCATCCGCAACGTGATGAGCGACCTCGAGCATCTCGGCCTGATCTACGCGCCGCACATTTCGGCCGGCCGGCTGCCGACGCAGGCCGGCCTGCGTTTCTTCGTCGATGCCTTCATGGAGCTTGGCGACCTTTCCGACGAGGAGCGCCGCGCCATCGAGGCACAGGTGCGGGCGTCCGGCTCCGGTGCGACGCTGGAGCACATGCTGACCGAGGCCAGCCAGATGCTGTCGGGCATGTCGCGCGGCGCCGGCCTGGTGCTGGCCGCCAAAAACGAGGTGGCGCTGAAGCACATCGAATTCATCCAGCTTGAGCCGACGAAGGCGCTGGCGGTGCTGGTGTCGCAGAATGGCGACGTCGAAAACCGCGTCGTCGACCTGCCCGCCGGGATCACCGTCTCGCAACTGCACGAGGCCTCGAATTTCCTCAACGCCCATATACGCGGCCGCACGCTGGCCGAGGCGCGGATCGAGATCGCTCGCATCAAGGAAGAAACCAGGGCCGCGCTCGACACGCTGTCGCAGGACCTGGTGGAGAAGGGGCTGGCGGTGTGGGCCGGCGCCGACAGCGGCCTGCCGGCACGGCTCATCGTGCGCGGGCGTGCCAATCTGCTTGAAAACGTCACCGCCCAGGCCGACATCGAGCTGCTGCGCCATCTGTTCGAGGACATGGAGACGCAGGACGGGCTTATCCAGCTGCTTGACCTCGCCGAGCAGGGCTCGGGTGTGCGCATCTTCATCGGCTCGGAAAACAAGCTGTTTTCGCTGTCGGGCTCGTCGCTGGTCGTCGCCCCCTATCGCGACAAGGATGCCCGCGTCGTCGGCGCGCTCGGCGTCATCGGCCCGACCCGGCTGAATTACGCGCGCATCGTCCCAATGGTCGACTATACGGCGCAGCTGATTTCACGCATGCTGCGCTGAGCTGATCCAACCGAGGAGACGACGATGGCGCTCGAAGAATTCAAGGCCCGGATCAGCCTGCTGCTCGAGGAGATGGTCAACCAGCCGGAAGACCAGCACGAGATCCAGGAGCAGCTGCGCGAAAAACTGCAGGAAATGCGCGCCATGGGCCTGCCGCTGCCGGCTGACCTCGTCGAGTTGGAAAAACGCCTCGACGACGATTTCTACGCCGCCGGGACCTGAACCGGAAAACCGCAAGCTTCCTTCACCTCATCGTGTGCCGTGGAACGATCGACGAAACCGGTCGTTCCTGTTTTCACGCCCGAACACTGGAGGAC
>NZ_RZPF01000033.1:0-16498 GCF_004022735.1 Mesorhizobium sp. M7A.F.Ca.AU.001.01.1.1 | reverse complement strand
GCCGATGACGACCTTCTGCTGATTGCCGCCCGACAGCGATCCGATCATGGCGTTGCCGCCAGCGGTCTTGACGGTCACCTTGCGGATCGAGTCTTCGACCAGCTCTCGCTCTCTGGAACGAGACAGAAACAGGCCCCTGGCGAACGCTTCGATGCTGGCGAGCGAAAGATTACGACCGACGGTCATCGTCTGCACCAGCCCGTCGCGCTGCCGGTCCTCGGGGACCAGCACAAGCCCTCTGGAGATACGCTGGGCAATGCTCAGCCCCGAGACGTCCTCGCCTTCCAGCAGCGCCCGCCCGCCCGCCATCGGCACTCGTCCGGCGACGGCCTCCAGCAATTCCGTGCGCCCGGCACCCATCAGCCCGTAGATGCAGACGATCTCGCCTGCTCGCACGTCCAGCGACAGGTGATCGACGACGGAATAACCTGAGCCCGAAGTGTCGACGACGCTGACATCCTCGATCGATAGGGCGACTTCGCCGAATTCATGGCCGGTCGGCGGCGAGCCGAGATCGAAATTCTCGCCGACCATGTTGCGCACGATCCATTCGAGATCGATATCCCGGGCTTCGGCCGTCGCGGTAATCGCGCCATCGCGCAGGACAACGGCATAGTCGGTGATCTGCAGCGCCTCTTCGAGGTGATGCGATATGTAGACGATGGAGACGCCGCGGCTGGTCAGATCGCGGATCACCTTGAACAGAACTTCCACCTCGGTTGCGCTGAGCGCGGAGGTCGGCTCGTCCATGATGAGGATGCGCGAATCGACCGACAGTGCCCGGGCGATCTCGACGATCTGCTGTTGGCCGAGGCGCAGATCCTCGACCAGGGTCATCGGATCGATGTCCTCCTCGAGATCAGCCATCAGAGCGCGCGCCTGGCGTTGCTCCTCGGCGAAGTCGAGGCCGGTCCTGGTGCGCAGTTCGCGGCCCATGAAGATGTTGTCGCGAACGCTGAGGTTGGGCGCCAGGCTGAGTTCCTGGTGGATGATCGAGATGCCGCGATCGCGCGCGTCCGAGGACGAAGAAAAGCTGACGAGATTGCCGTCGAGCACGATGTCGCCGGATGTCGGCGTGACCACGCCGGAGAGGATCTTCATCAGCGTCGACTTGCCGGCGCCATTCTCTCCGAACAGCGTGGTGACCTTGCCGCGATGGATGTCGAAATTGACGCCCTTGAGCGCATGGACGCCGCCATACGACATGACGATGTTGCGCGCCGAAAGCACGGCGTCGCCAGTCGCGGGTCCGGTGTCGGCAGTCGGTTTCATTTGACGTCCAGCCTCACGGGGGTGACGAGCCAGCTCTTCGGGTTGACCAGCTTGAATGCGCCGACCACCGATATGGTCTTGCCGGTCAAGGTGCTCGTATCGACCTTGGCCAGGACTTCCTTCTTCATCTCATTGTTCAGCGCCGAACCGGCGTCCTGGTACTCAATCTGGTTGGTGAACTGGCCGAATGTGATCTTGCCCGTGGCGTCACGCAGTTCCGTCCCGTTGATTGCCGGTCCCGTCTGCACGCGGATCATCAACGTATCTGGCACGCCGTCGACGGCGACCTTGTAGATGCCAGATTTTCCTTCGCCGACGACGCCGGTGAACTTGACTGAAATGACCGGTCCGACGCCCGCAGGCACACCGTATTCCTTTTCCGCCGTTGCCCTGTCCTTGGCAATCGCCGTCGCCACCGTCACCGCGTCGGCGGCGCGTGCCTCGACATCGGCCTGCACCTTGGGAAATTCCGACTTGCCGTAGTCAGCGGCGGAAAACACGGCGCTGCGAACGTCGCCTGCCGACCCTATCCTGACCACGTTGGTATCGAGCGCCATGGCGCCGAGCAGGACGACAACCGCGGCGCTGGCAAGTGCCCGACGCAGGGCGGGCGAGGCAGGCCTGGTCGATGCAGTGGCGGCTTTCGCGCTCATGACGCAACCGCCAGCAAGGCTGATCCGCGCTTGTCACGCATTTGGCGATCCTCCGTTCATATGGCGCTTCGCGCCATTGGGTTTGTTCTGTTCGACAAGGGCACGAGCGGTGGATTCGTCGGTGATCAGGCCGCTCAGATAGCGGCTTTCGAGCACCGCTTTGATAGCGCGTATTTTCACTTTGCCGCCGGCGACGGCGACGATCCGGCGGCCCTTCAACTGGTCCCGCGGGAGTGCCAGGATTCTTTCCGACAGCGCCGTTTCCACTGGGCGTCCCTGGTCGTCGAAGAAGTGGGCGAGCAGCTCGCCGACGCCGCCATCGCGTTTGACCTCATCGATTTCGGAATGTTCGATCATGCCGGTGGCGACCAGCGAAGCTTCCCGCTCGGCGGTCCCTATGCCGACGAACATCAGGTCGGACCGGCTTGCGAGGTCGAAGACATCGCTGATGCCGCGCTGCCCAAGCAGCACCTCACGGTCCTCCGCGGTGTTGGCGACAAAAGGCACCGGCATCACATAGGCCTGCGCGCCGGTCCGCTCGGCCAGCCGATGCATGACGTCGTGCGGGTTGGCCGCGAACTTGCGCGTCACACCGCCAAGCAGCGAGACGAAACGGATATGGGCGGCGGCGGTGCGCGTCAGATACTCGACGCTTGCGGCAAGGGTACGGCCGTGGCCGACGCCGATCAGCATGTCCTCGCCGCGATCGATCTCCCGCTTCAGAAACTGAGCGCCGGCGATGCCAAGCGCCTTCAGCGGCAGCTCGTCCTGATCGAGATCCGGAACGACCTCGCAGTAATCGAGCCCGTAAGCATTGATCAGCTGCTGCTCGAGGTCGATGCATTCGCCGACGTCGCCGTCGATGATCACCCTGACCAGGCCATCCTGGGTGGCCCGCGTGATGAGCCGATGCGCCTTGAGGCTGGTCAGGCCGAGCCGCTTGGCCACCTGGGCCTGCGTCAGACCCCCGGCATAGTGAAGCCAGGCCGCGCGGGTGGCGAGGCTGGACTCATGATCGCGGTTAGCGGTTCCGCCGGATTTCAAGCCATCTCCTCCCTGAGATGATATTATTATCTTTGTGTGCAAAAATTTTCACATCCCTGCATCGCTGTCAATCCCCCGCCGGGTTGGGCGCATGCACATGCGGGCAATTCACAGGTCTCGCCCTTCCCGAAACGCCGGTCTGCCGGCATTCGGCGGGCAACATCGACCTATTAGGAGGTGAGCATGTTACTCGATCATACAGTTGTGTTAATTTAACGTCAATCTATGTTACCTCACGCCTAAGCCAGCAGAATTGCATGGCCATCGGCTATCCAGATTTTCTTCTAACTAGCTGTTTTTCAGGGATAATATCTAATATCGGCAAAATCCCAATCCGCCTGTGAGTTGGGCGATTTGCGGATGCGGCGCATCCATGGGCAAACCAACCGGATTGCCTTGTGAAGAGCATCGGTGACGGACTGATCAACCCAGCCGCATCAGGTTCCGGTCCTCGAGTTCCACAATTGCGGCCTCGACTTCCCTTGCAAGGCGCCCGGCGCTCCAGCCCAGCGCCTGTCCGGCAATCGCCGCAATCGCCTGCAGGTCGCGGCCTGTCAGGGAGCCTGATATCGCCAAGGTGCTGCGGCGCATGACGATGTCGGCCAGATGTTCGACGAACTCGTTGCGGACGATGTAGTCGATTTCCGATTTGCTGTAGCTTTCTGAATCCGGCAGCCGACCCTCATCGCCCGACCCATGCGTGGCGATCTGCGTGGCTCTGGTGCCGTATCGCGACAGCAGCGCATCGAGACGCCGTTCCTCAGCGCCCGTCTTCGAGCGAGCCAGAGCCAGCCAACTTGCTCGCGCTGCGGCATTGGTCGGGAAATCCCTGCCGCCGCCGATCGGCATGGCTTGCGTCGTCACCTTGCGGCTGTGCTGCAGGCGGCCGAGCACGGTGTCGGCGACTTCCTCGGCAAAGCCGCGAAAGGTCGTCCACTTGCCGCCGACCAGCGAGATGACCGCGAAAGGTCTGTTCCGATCCGGCTCGGCGACCGGCGCGGAGTGGTCACGGCTGATCAGCCCGGGCAGCGATGCATCGGAGGCCGGCAGCGGCCTGATGCCGCTATAGGCGTAGACGATCTGGTCGCGCTCGAACGCCATTCCCGGCAGCAGAGTCCGCACGCTGTCGAGCAGGTACTCGACTTCGTCGGGCTCGCAGCGCACCGCGTCGGGATTGTCGGCCTTGATGTCGGTGGAGCCGACCAGCGCCAGGCCGAGATAATCGTAGATGAGGCAGATGCGGCCGTCATCGGCTTCGAAATAGAGCATGCGCCCGGCCAGGCTTTTGACCAGTTCGTCATGCTTGAGCAGGACGTGCGAGCCCTTGGTGCCGCCGATCATCTTCGACGGCGCGCCAAGCAATTCGTTGACATCGTCGATCCACGGACCGGCGGCGTTGACCACCAGCTTCGGCCGCACCGAAAAGGCCGCGCCGTTTTCCGGCTGGAAGGTCAGTACCCCATCGGCGGACTTGACCAGCGCCGTATAGTTCGCGCTGGCCGAGGCCGCGTTTGCCTGCCGCCCATCGAGGATCAGTTCAAGCACGAGCCTTTCGGGGTGGCTTATCTTGGCGTCGTAGTAGGTGCCGGTGGCGACGATCGAAGGATTGAGCGCCGGCATCCCGCTGAGCGCCTGGCGCCGCCCGACCATGCGGTGGCGCGGCATGACCTGGTTTCGCGAGCCGTAGAAATCATAGATCATCAGGCCGATCTTGATCAGGATGGCGCCGCGGCTGCGCGGTGCGCTGGTCGAGCCGAACAGCGTCCGCAAGGCCGCCAACATGCCCTTGCTCCAGGAAAAGATCGGGATGACGGTCGGCAGCGGGCTGACATAGTGCGGCGCGTTCTTCAAAAGCAGATTGCGTTCAAGTGTCGACTGTGCGACCAGCCCGAACTCGCCGGTTTCGAGATATTTCAGGCCACCGTGAATGAGCCGCGACGGCGCGGCACTGGTGCCCGAGCCGAAATCCGCCTTGTCGACGATCAGACAGCTGACGCCTTGCGCGCACAGGTCGCGAAACAGCCCTGCCCCGTTAATGCCGGCGCCAAGAATGACGACGTCGACCTCGCCGGTTCCGGCCATGGCGGCCAAACGCCCGGCGGGATTTTCCGTAAATGTTGCTTCGCTTGAGCTCATGACGCTCTCGTCTTGACGATGCGCAGCTTCACGCCGGCCCGTTCGAGAGCTTGCGCCCGCGCATCGCCCAGGCCTTCGGTCGCCAGCACGACATCGAAGCTGGTCAGATCGTCGAAGACATGCAGCGCGATCCTGTCGAACTTGGCATGGTCGATCAGAAGGATACGCTTGGCCGATGCGGCCATCATCGCCTGCTTGACCCGCACGACATTGGGATCCTGGATGAAGGCCGTGGTTCCGGTGATGGCCGAAGCCGAACAGATCAGCACATTGGCGCGCAGCTGCGCCACGGCGTTCTCGCAGACGATACCGATATAGGCGTTGTAGGTGCCGTGGTACTGGCCGCCGAGACAGATGAAGTCGAGTTCGTCGACATTGATCAGCAGTGATGCCGTCGCTACGGAGTTGGTGATGACGGTCAGCGGCTTGACGTCGAGCAGCAGTGCCGCGACGGCGTTTGCCGTCGAGGAATCGTCCAGCATCACCACCTGGCCGGCTTCGACATAATCGAGTGCTGCCCGCGCCAGCGCATCCTTCTCGGCCCGGTTGACCGTCACACGGTAGCGGAAGGCGCTTTCGTAGAGGCCGGAAGGCTGAACCGTCACCGCACCGTGCAGCTTGCGCAGCACGCCCTGCTGCGCCAGCCGGTCGATATGCCGGTGGACGGTCATGCGCGACACGCCGAAATGCTCGACCAGATCGTCGATGCGCACCTGGCCGAGCTTGATCACATAGTCGGCGATCTCTTCGCGTCGTTCGTCGGCCTTGATCATGCGGTTCCCCCAGTGTCTGGCCGGCCCAGCTTCTCGATGTCGGGCCAATGCGGTTCGAGCGCACCGGCTATGCGGCCATAGAGGGAAAAGCGCTCGTTGAACACAGCACTCGAGGCTTGGTCAGGCTCGTATTGGCGCGCCGTCATCCCGACCTGCCTGGCGCCCTGTTGCGGCGTCGCGAAGATGCCAACCGCCGCCCCCGCGCAAAGGGCAGCGCCAAAGGCCGCGGCCTCGTCGGTCGAGGTGACGATGACCGGGGCGTTCAGCACGTCGGCAAACATCTGAACGAAGGCCGGATTGCGCGAACCGCCGCCGGTCAGGCGGATCTCGCTGATGGCAAAGCCGTCGCGCAAGGCTTCGACATGGGTGCGGTGATTGAAGGCAATGCCCTCCAGAACCGCCTTCAGCATATCGCCGCGATTGTGCCAGCCGTGCAGGCCGACAAAGCCGCCGCTGGCAACATCGCCATAAGGAGAGCCGAACAGATAGGGATGAAACAGGATGGTCGAGGGCTTCTTCAGCGCCGCGTCGATCTCTGCTGCCAGAAGCTCGTGGATCGAGTCGCCATCGATCGATGCCTTTTCCTGCTCCGAGCGGCAGAACGTGTCGAGAAACCAGTCGTAGTTCGCGGTCGAGGCCGGCGAGATCGCCATGTTGTTCCAGCGGCCTGCGTCGATGGCGTTGCGACAGAGCCAACGCGGGTCGACGCGTGGTTGCGAAGAGACGACTTCGTTGATGGAATAGGTTCCGGCGACGATGGCGAGCACGCCCTCCTCATGGCCGCCCATGCCAAGTGCGGAGGCAGTCACGTCATGCAGTCCGCACGCGACCGGTGTTCCCTTGGCAAGGCCGGTCATTTCGGCTGCCTCGGCGGTGACATGGCCGACGATCGCGGCGGAGTGCGCCATCGGCGGCAGCGCGTCGAAAACATCGTCCAATCCGAAGATTCGCAACGCTTCCGGCGCGAAGGCTTGCGTGCGGAAATCCGTGAATGAGGTGCTGGCCTCGGTACGGTCGGTGCCGATCTTGCCGGTCAGGCAAAAGCGCAGCCAGTCCTTGCAGGCCAGTATATGCCCGATACGCCCATAGCGGGCCGGTTCGTGCTCCCTGATCCAGGCGAGCAGCGCCGACGGCGCCGAGACGTGGGGCGCCTGGCCTGTTCGCGCTAGCGCCTCTTCGAAGACCCGGTCCGCCGACCATCGCTCGACAATCTTGCCGGCGCGGCTATCGAGCGACAGGATTCCAGGCCCCAGCGGCCGACGATCCTTGTCGAGCAAATAGAGACCGTCGCCATGCGCGGTTGCCGCCACCGCCCTGATGTCGTCCGCCGGGCGGCCACATAGCGCGATCGCCTCCTTGATTGCGTCGGCGGTCGCTTGCCAGAGGCCGGCCATGTCGCGCTCCACCCAGCGCGCATGGGGCATCGATTGCGGAACCCGCCGACGCGCCACCGACAACTGCGTGCCATCGGCATCGAAGATCACCGCCTTGGTGACCGTGAGACCGTTATCGATTCCGAGCAAACTGGGCATGGGCGCCGCCGTTTTCAGCAACTGGTGAAGGGCGCTGCAAGGCAATCCTGCAGGTTGGGATAAGGATGACGGACATGACGACAATCAACGAGCAACGGTGATACCAAAGCGCCGCATCCGATGCGGTAAACAGACCATAGTAGCCTGTTAAATTAACGTCAACATGTGATATATTTTGTAGAAATGTCTAACGTAAGCTGAGACATGCATCCGATGCGGGACGAAGCTCCGACCAGTGCCCAACTGGCTGGATGGCCCTCAACCCTGCACGGCGGGCCAGGGGGACGGTGCGACTGACGCTCGAACGCGTTTGACTGGCTTAGCGAATTCCGTGCGCAGCGGCCGGACAGCCGGCACCGTTCAAAGAAAACGCGACGACTCAAGAAGTTCAGCCACGCCGTCCAGTTCCTTGTGCAGGCGATGCCAGCGACGGTCGAGGTAGACCAGCGAATGCGCCTCAGGGGGGATCTCGTCCGGCTGCACCTCGCCGTCAAGGAGTTCGGCCGCCACCAGTGTCGCGCCCTCGATCGGCAGGACGCCGAGCCGGCGGGCGCGGAACCAGGTCGAGACGCCGGTATAGCGCGGTTCGCCCGTGGGCAGCCGAGCCCAGGCGCCTCCCGGCGGGAAGCGTTCCGCGCCGCTCGACGCGCAGAGCTGCGCCAGGTCGATATCGGTGTAGCGCAGCAGGTGGATCACCATGGTCTGCGCCCGCAGCAAGGGTTCGGACGAGGTCGATTTCATCGACAGCGAGAAGGCGACGACCGGTGGCGCAGCACTTACAGAGATCAGCGAGGACACGGTCATCGCCACCGGTCTGTCGCCGGGATCGGCCGTGATCACGGCAACACCGGCCGGATGGTGGCGAAAGGCTTCGCGGAAGGCGTTGGTCATCGGATGCGGGAAGCTCATCGACGTCTCTCTTCTGCAGCATGAAATGGGGCCGGATGGGTCCGCCGTCCGGCCCTTGCGACTACTTCTTCTCGATCAGATCGTAGAACTGCCAGGTGCGATCGCTCCACACCCCGCCGATGTCGCGGCCGGCCGAGGTGACGATCGATGGCGCGATCGTGAAATGGTTGGCCGCCACCATCATCTCGCGGAAGGTGCGCTGGATCACACCGGCGCGCAGCGACGCACCGCCGCCCGCGCGGTAGGCGAAGTTGCAGATGTCGACGCCAACCTCGTGAATCTCGGATTTGGCCAGATGGACAAGGCTGATCTGACGCGTCGACATGCTGTTGCCGGCTTCGACCGTCATCTCGATGTCGCGCCAGACTTCGAAGATGAAGGCGCGGGCAGCGCGATAGCGGGCTTCGGCGCGGCCATAGTCGTGCCAGAATTTCTCGCTCTCGCCGATCAACCCGGCGCGGCCTGACTTGCTGCGGGCGAACTTGGCGATCTCGTCCAGCATCCGCCGCCCGGTGCCGAGTGCCCAGCCGGTATGACCGATGGCGGCGAGGCCGACGACACCGAGACTGAAGAACTCCTTCTGGCGCAGCGGCGGTGCGGTCAGGATCGGGAAGACGAGATCGTCGGCGATGAAGACGTCCTCGGCCGCATAGTCGATGCTGCCGGTGCCTCCGAGGCCCAGAACGTCCCAATTGCCGAGCTGCTTGTGCTGGGAGATCGGCGCATGGGCGCACATGATGATCACATTGCCCCTATCGTCCTTGGCGGGCTTGCCGGTGCCGTCGTCGACGAAGGCGGCACTGTGGCTATAGGTGGCGTGGCTGAAGCCGCTGCCATAGCTCCACTTGCCGTTCAGCCGGTAGCCACCGTCGACCTTCTTCAGCATGCCGAGCGGCGCCCCCTGTCCCGAGAAACGGTTGTCGGAGCCCGGCGCGAACAGCCGCTCGACCGCGCTGTCCGGCAGAAAGGCAGCCGACATCGCGCCGATGCAGCAATGCACCATGGAAACCCAGCCGGCCGCCCCGGAATGCCAGGTGATCGCCGCCAGCAGTTCGAGACCCTCGGTGGGTCGCAACTGCGCACCGCCGAGGCTCTCCGCGGCAAAGATATGCGACATGCGCAGCGGCTTCAGCAGCTCGAACGTGGCCGCAGTCAGTTCGCCATTCTCCTCATCGGCGGTGGCGTTGGCTTCCAGGGCCGGTCCGATCTCCGCGATCTTCCTGAGCAAGTCGCGATAGTCGGTGGTCGTCCCCCACGAGCTGTGCTTGATGGGTTTGTTCATCGTGTTCTCCTCCTCCTTTTCAAATGCGATCAGCCGGCGAAGAAATCGCCGATCTTCCTGAGCGTTTCGGGTTTCTCCTGCATGACGAAATGGCCGGCGTCCTCGACGAGGATCAGGCGTGCGTCGGGCAGCGCCTCGACGAAGAGCGGAGCCTGTCCCGCCGGCAGCATACGGTCCCTGGTGCCCCAGACGACCAGTGTCGGATTGGCGATGCGCGCCAGAAAGCGCCGCAGGTTCGGATGACCCATGCCGAACGGCGCCAGCAGCCGGCCGAGCGTCTCGCCTTCGCGGGCGCGATCGGCGCCGAAGGCCTCGGCAAAGGCGGCGTCGGAACCATCCGGGAAGTAGCGCAGCGCCACCGAGACGTCTTGCGCCAGATAGGCCGGCAACTCCTGCGGCGCGACCGCGCCGAGATCAGTGGCCGGATATGCGGGGTCGTTGAGCCCTGCCGGCGCGATCAGCACCACCTTGTCGAAACGCTCGCGCGCAAGGCCAGCGAGTTCGGTCGCCATCCAGCCGCCCATGGAAAAGCCGATGAGATGAGGCTTCTCCGGCAGACGGAGAACATCGAGCAGATTCAGATAGTGTAAAACCATGTCGGACATCGTAGCGACATGCGGCGCCGGGCCAGAAAAGCCGAAGCCCGGATGGCTCGGGCAGAGCACGCGGAAACGGTCCGCGAGGCCCTCGGCAAAGTCGAAGCCTTCAAGCGTCGAGGCGCCGTGCAGGAACAGCACGGGCTTGCCTCTACCGATGGCCATCACCACCGTTTTCGTGCCATCGATATCGTATTCGAGCGTTTCGAATTGAACGGCCATTTTTCACTCTCCTCAAACAAGGTCCGGCTGGATCAGCACTTTGCATTGCGTGGTGCGGCGGCGAAGGCTCTCGAATATCTGCGGAACCGGCGAGAGGTCGATCCGGTCGGTGACCAGAGTTTGCGGTGCGAAAGGTCCGCCTCGAAGCGCATCGAGGGCGACGCCGAATTCGTTGCGCTGATGGAAGAAGACCGAAAACAGCAGGTTCACTTCCTTCGTCAGCGCAACGAACGGGTCCCACTGGTCTCCACCAATGCAGAGGCCGACCCCGACCACCGTGCCCTGCAGCCGGACCGCCTCGACCGCCGCGCCGATGAGGCCACGCTTGCCAACGCATTCGAAGACGATGTCGGGCGCTCCGCCGCAGAGATCGGTGAGGTTCTCGCTCAGCTTTTCGCCGGAAAGCGCGAAGCCGGTCGCGCCGAGAGCAAGCGCACGCTCGCGCTGATGGCCGTGGATGTCGGCCACCACGACACGCGATGCCCCCATGCGCCGCGCCCAGAAGGCGACGAGCAGTCCGATCGGCCCGGCACCCAGTATGGCGACCCGATCCCCCGGCTTCATGCCCGAACGGACGATGCAATGCAGGGCGACCGACAGTGGCTCGGCCAACGCACCATCCTCGAGTGCTACATCGTCGGACAGGATGTGACATTGGCGTGCGGCCACGGTCGCGTATTGCGCATAGCCGCCGCCGATCAGCTCCATCTCGTGACAGCGCGCCGGATCGCCGCGCTCGCAGGCCTCGCAGTGTCCGCAACCGCGCATCGGCACGACAGCGACCCGGTCACCGATCCGAAGGCCCTTTGCCTCCGATCCGACCGCGACGATGTCACCGGAGAATTCATGGCCGAGCACAAAGCCTGCCTCGATGCCGAAAGGCACCGGATCCTCGGTGATGTGCAGATCGCTGCCGCAGATGCCGCAAGCGGCGACACGCAAGACGACCTCGTCCGGGGCTGGCGTCGGGTCCGGCACCGTGCCGATCCGCAGTGGGACGCCGACCTTATCGAAGATGGCGGCTTTCATGAAATCCTCCTCGTCAGCGGTTCGGGGTCGACGAGCTTGCGTCGGATCGGGAACCATGGTGCATCCCACCGCTTCGAGATCAGGCCCCAGATGCCCGTCCGGGCGTAGAGCGCCACCAGAAGCGTCATCAGGCCGAGGACGACGAAATAGGTTGCGCCATATTCGCCGAACCAGCGGTCCGCGATGAAGAAGATCAGCGATCCGATCAGAACGCCCTCGATGGACCCGATCCCGCCGACCATGACGATGAAGATCGCGACGTTCGCCCACATCGGATCAAAGGCCGAACCCGGGGTGATGCGCAGCTGCGCCATGAAATAGATCGCGCCCGCGAGGCCGCAGCCGACCGCTGACGCGACATAGATCAGGAAGCGTAGCTTCACGACATTCACGCCCTGGCTGGCAGCCGCAACCGGATTGTCGCGTATGGCGATCAGCGCAAGGCCGAAGCGCGAGCGAAGCAGCCAATAGCTGCCGCCCAGCGTGACGAGCAGCATCCCCGCGCAGAGCAGCGACATAGCGACATTCCGCTCGAAGGCCGAATAGTCCTTCATCACGCGAAGCGACATGCCCGCGCCGGAATTGACGAGCGGCAGGTTCGAGGCGGTCAGCCGGAAGACCTCGGCCACCACCCATGTGCCGATCGAAAAATAGGGGCCATCCAGGCGATGCAGCAGCAGGTAGATCGGCACGGCCAGCGCGGCCGGCACCAGGAGCGACAGGAAGACCGCCACAAACGGATTGATGCCGTAGGTCTGCGCCAGCACGAAAAGCGCATAGCCGGCGGCGCCCATGAAGGCGTGCTGGCCTACGGAGACGAGGCCGGCATAGCCGGCGAGCAGGTTCCACATCTGCGCGACGGCGATATAGCAGCACAGCACCAGAACCGACCGGATCGTGCCGGTCGAAGCCCACCACGGCATGACAGCGACAGCGATCATGGCCAGCACCGCCAGCGTCATCGCGATGCGACCGGACCGGGTCTGGCGCTGGACCACGACCTCGGGCACCTCGGTTGTTGCCACATAGGGAATCGCACTCATGACAATGCCTTTCCGAACAGGCCCTGTGGGCGGGTCGCCAGCACGACCAGGAAGACGATATGTCCGGCAAGCACGCCGAAGCCCGGATCGATGCGGAAGCCGATGGCCTGCGAGATGCCGAGCACCATCGAGCCGACGAAGGCGCCCCATACCGTCCCCATGCCGCCGATGATCACCGCTTCGAACGCGTAGATCAGCTGGGCAGGTCCGTCGGCCGGAGCAACAGTCGACCGCAGCGCCTGGAAGACGGCTGCAAAACCGAGAATGCCGACCGCCGCCGCTGTCGCCATCGCATAGACGGCGCGCGGGTTGATGCCGGTCATCGCCGCCGCCTCGACATCGGCCGACGCGGCGCGGAGCGCGCGACCGAAGCGCGTGCGCTTCAGCGTCAGGTCGAGGCCTCCTGTCAGGCCCGTGGCAACGGCCAGCACGATCAGCGGCAGGAGACCGACATAGATGCCGCCGATCTCGATGGACTGGCTCTCGATCCCATGGCCGGGCAGCGATCGGCTGTTCGCGGACCATATCTGGAGCATCAGGTTCTGCAGCGCGATCGACAGTCCGAAGGTCGCGATCAGCGAGGGCAGCGGATCGCTGCCCACCACGCGGTTCAGCACGGCCTTCTGCAGCACCCAGCCCATCAGCACCGCGAGCGGCACCAGCACGATCAGCACCGGCAGCGGTCCCAGACCCCAAGCCGTGGCGATCGAGATGCCGATCAGCGACAAAAGGATCACCAGATCGCCATGGCTGATGTTGACGATCCGCATGACGCCGAACATCAGCGCCATGCCGAGTGCATACTGGGCATACATGCCGCCCAGCAGGACCCCCTGCACCAAGGCGTCAAACCACTCCATGGCCCGCTCCAAAATAGGCTTTGCCGATCTGCTCGCGCGTGATTTCGGCGGACCTGCCGGTCAGGGTCACGCGGCCCTCCAGCATGCAGTAGAGGCGGTCCGTGGCGGTCCGGGCGAGGCCGACATCCTGCTCGACCACGATCATCGCCGTGCCGGTGGCGCGGATTTCGGGCAAGGCGGCATAGATTTCGCGGATCACCTTGGGCGCGAGACCAAGGCTGATCTCATCGCAGAGCAGCACGCGCGGCTGGCAGAGCAGCGCGCGGCCGATCGCCACCATCTGCTGCTGCCCGCCCGAGAGGCTTTGCACCTGGGTGCGAGCCTTCTCCTTGAGGATCGGGAACAGCTGGTGCAGACGCGGCAGCGTCCATCCGCCCTTGGCGCCCATGCGCGCGGCCTGGTCGATGGCGACGCGCAGATTGTCCTCGACCGACATGCCGGTGAAGAGGCGGCGGCCCTCCGGCACGATGGCGACGCCCTTCTGCACCATGCGGTCGGTGGCGGTGCCGCCGACCGGCTCACCGTGCAGCAGCACCATCTCGCGCCCGACCGGAAGCAGGCCCATGATCGAACGCAGGAGGGTGGATTTTCCGGCCCCGTTGGCGCCGATCAAGGCCACGGCCTCACCCTGGTGCAGCTCGATGTCGACGCCGTAGAGCGCCTGGAAGTCGCCATAGCGGGCCAACAGCCCGTGGGTGGAAAGAACGGCCGTCATCCCTCGATCCCCATGTAGACGCGCTGGACCTCAGGCAGCGCGATCACGTCGGCGGGCACGCCTTCCGCGATCTTCTCGCCGAAATTCAGAACCAAGAGCCGGTCGGCTACCGCCAGCAATGCGTGCAGCACATGCTCGATCCACACGATGGTGATGCCGCGGTCGCGGATGCGGCGCACCAGCGCCACCAGCGCCTTCGATTCATCGTCGGTCAGCCCGCCCGCGATCTCGTCCAGCAGCAGCAGCTTCGGATCCGACGCCAGCGCGCGCGCCAGCTCCAGCCGCTTGCGGTCGAGCAGAGTGAGAGCGCCGGCCGAGACATTGGCCTTGTCGGAGAGTTCGCACTCGCGCAGGACCTGGGCGCAGAAAGCATAGCTCTGCTTCTCGGACCGGCCGCCGCCGAAAGCGGCGGCGACCAGCAGGTTTTCGAAGGTGGTCATGCCGGAATAGGGACGCGGGATCTGATAGGTCCGCCCGATCCCCATCTGGCAGCGCCGGAAGGGCGGCTCGCCGCGGAGTGCGGTGTCGCCGAGCTGGATCTCGCCGCCGGACGTCTTCAAGTCGCCGCTGATCATGTTGAACAGCGTCGTTTTGCCCGCCCCATTCGGGCCGAGGATGCCCAGCACCTCGCCCCGATGCACGTCGAAAGTCACGTCATGCAGGACGCGGACAGCGCCGAAGGACTTCGACACCCCGTGCGCTTTCAGCAGGATTTCCCTACCCATGACTCTGCCCGCGTCCCCGCTCATGTCACCAGGCGATCGGCTGAATAGCCTGTTGCGGCGCGAAGAGCTGATTGACCGTGTTGTCGACGATCTTCAGGTCATAAGGCCATTTCTCGCCCTTCACCCACTGGCCGCCGAAGATCGGCGTCTTGCAGATGTTCTTGTGGGGCGAGCCGTCGAACTTGATATGACCGACCAGCGTCTGCAGATCGGTAGCGACCAGGGCGTCTCGGTTGGCTGTGCGATCGAGCGGATTGGAAGAGCGCTTCAGGATGTCGAGCGCGACCTCGAGCAAGGCATGCGAATAGCCCAGCGGCTGCGTCCACTGCCGCTTCGAATCGACTTCCCATTGGCTGGCGATGTCGCTGCTGACCTGCCCGGTCAGCGACGACTTGAACGGGAACGCCGGTGTCCACCAGACCTCCGAGGACATGCCGTTGCCTAGAGGACCCATGGCCTCGACACCCCCCGGGAACAGGAGTGCCGCCGCCACCGTGACCGCCTTCGGCTTGAAGCCCTGCTGGTTGCACTGGGTGACGAAGGTCTTCAGATCGTCCGGATAGGTAATGCCGCCGATGATCTCGCAGCCCTGCTTCTTGAACTCGGCGATCTGTGCGGAAAAATCATTGGTGCGGGGCTGGAAATAGCCGGGCACCACGACCTCGTAGCCGGCCTTGCGGGTCGGCGCTGGCAAGCCATATTCGTCGTTGCCCCAGGTCTCGCCGTCGATGTTCTGCGGAAACAGCATGCCGACCTTCTTGTTGGTCTCCAGATGGCTCCAGAGTCCGACGAAGGTGTTCAGCGCCTCGTCGAGGCCCCAGAAGAAATGATAGGTCCAGCCGAAGGTCTGCTTGCCGCCGCCGCGCGGCATGATCACCGCTTGCCAGGGAGCACCGGAGGAAATGCAGGGGGTCTCATAAAGCTCGGCCTGCTCGGCCGCGGGCAGGATCGTGTCGGTGGTCGAGGCCGGTACGAGCAGATGCACCTCGTCGTTCAGGATGAGGTTGCCGGCGATTTCCGATGCCTTGTTCGGATTGGACTGGCTGTCGCGATCGAGGATCTCGATCTCGTAAGTATTGCCGTCGGCACATTGCAGCTGGCCGCCGAGCAGGGCGCGGATTTTCTGCAAGGTGTAGCCATCCGTTTCACCAAACAGGGCGAGCGGCCCGGTCGTGGGGCTGAGATAGCCGAGCTTGATCTTCCCCGCCGTCGCGGCGCGCAGATAGGTCGGCATGCCCAGCGTGCTGGCGGCAACGCCGGCTCCAATCCCCTTCAGGACGCTTCGGCGGCTGGGCCGCAAGCCCGATTTCACCAGTTTGTTGTAGTAGGTCATTGTCGGTTCCTCCCTGGGTTAAGTTTCTCCGGCCCACGGGACCGGTCTCAGTTCAAAGCTTGTTCAGGTCATCCTCAGCAGCGAGCCGCCATCGATGACGATCAGCGAGCCCGTCACGTAGGACGCGGCCGGCGACGCCAGATAGAGCGCCAGGCCCTTGATCTCTTCAGGGTCACCGATCCGGCCGATGAGCGACTGGGCCTCGAAGGCCTTGCGGTCCGCCGGATTGCGCAGCCGGCCGCCGGCGATGTTGGTGATGAACGGCCCGGGCAGGATTGCGTTGATGCGGATGTTGTAGGCGCCGAGCTCCATCGCCATGTGGCGAACGAGATGGTTCACCGCGGCCTTGGCGGGCATGTAGGGTGTACCCACGA
>NZ_RZPF01000340.1:0-6577 GCF_004022735.1 Mesorhizobium sp. M7A.F.Ca.AU.001.01.1.1 | reverse complement strand
ACATACAGCAAATGACCGGCCACACTCACGCCATGCTGGCGACGAGCAGCGTCTCCAACCAGACGAGCCCCGCCAACAACGTTGTGGCCCAATCGTCTACAGGCAAGCTCTATGTCGAGGACACACCGACGGCGAACCTCGCCAACCCTGTGGTCGGCATGACGGGTGGCAGCCAGCCTCACAGCAACCTGCAGCCTTACCTCTGTGTCAATTTCATCATTTCACTGTTCGGCGTTTTCCCGACCCAAACATAAGGACAGGACCATGTCGGACCAATTCGTCGCGGAAATCCGAATTTTTCCGTCCAACTTCGCACCCAGGGGCTGGGCGACCTGCGACGGTCAGCTCATGCCGATCTCGCAAAACACGGCCTTGTTCTCGCTGCTGGGCACGACCTATGGCGGCGATGGCAGATCGACCTTCAGCTTGCCGGACATGCAAGGCAATGTGCCGATGCAACCCGGCCAGGGTCAAGGGTTGGCGCTTTATGATCTAGGGCAGTTCGGTGGCTCGGATACCGTGTCTCTACTGGAATCGGAAATGCCGATGCACAATCACAACATCCGCGCCGTAACCGACCCTGCCGAGCTTCAGATCCCGACGCCGGATCGGGCGATCGCCAGGTCGAGCAACGCCAACGCCTACAAGAACACGACCGCTAACATCGTGTCGATGGCAGTGAACATGCTGGCTCCGGCAGGTGGCAGTCTGCCGCACAACAATCGCATGCCCTACCTGACATTGACTTTTTGCATCGCGCTGGAAGGCTTTTTCCCGCCGAGAGGCTGAGGAATTCCGAATCAACAAGGCAGGACCGATACGATGGCCAAGAAAGCTGAACCTAGGTCGAAGGCATCGGCCCCCGCAGCAAGGACGCCCGCGCCCGCGCCTCGGGCGGCTTCCAAGGCCAACGCCCGCTCGCGGCGATCCAGCGTCCCGCCCATCTACCAGAACAAGCCCGCCGGCGCGGCGTTCTTCGAACTGTCGCGGCTGATGGTGGTGGGCATCGATTCCGCCAAAAGTCAGTTGATCCAGAAGGCTCAAGACGCACCGAACGGGTCATGGCCCGCGGCGTGGTCGTTCATCGCGCCCGGCGCCTGGGTGATCATGACGGCGGGCCTCACCAGGGACGGTCGCGTCGCCGTGGTCGCGCAAGCCTCGGGCACCACCAACCTGTCCTTCATCACCGAAGACCCCAACCAGATCGGTCCGATCGACAAATGGACCGCGCCGACGAGCATTGGCACACCGCCCGGTGCCACCTCCTATCAGAAACTGACGATGGCGCGCGATGCCGATGGCCGCGTCGAAATCTTCCTCACCGACAATCTGGGCCGCATCTGGTGGATCTACCAGAACCCGGATGTGATTGTTCAAGTGCAGAAAACCATCACGCCGCCCGGCACGACGACGCCGATCGTCGTCACCGTCGACGAGCTCAGGCCGCCAGTCCAGCCGTGGAGCGCCTGGATCCAGCTGACCGGGCAGCTCGTGGCGATCACGGCGCTGCGCCAGGCAGACGGCCGCATCGCGCTGTTCGGCATCAACTCCGCCCTCCATCTCTATCGCTGCCAGCAGGCCAAGGTCCAGGCGCTGACGGTCGCCGACTGGACGCCATGGGTGCAGATCGACGCCGGCTACCCCTTCACGGAAATGGCGCCGATTGTCGGTCCGCTGGGCGGCACCAATCTGTTTGCCATGACGCAGCAAGGCCAGGTCCTGCACACCAAGCAATTGCCGGCCGGCTCCGACACCTGGACGGCCTGGGCGACGCCCGGTTACAGCAGGGTTCCCAAATACACGCTCTGCGCCGGCATCCAGGGCGACGGCGACATCATGCTGGTCGCCTCCGACCAGCAGCATGTCCACTCCTTCAACGCCCAATATGACGCCGCCACCCAGAACTGGTCGGGATGGCGCGATTTCGGCGGCTCCGGCGCCAACACCAGCCTGTCGCTCGACTACAATGCCGATGGCCGCCTTGCCCTGTTTTCGATGATGGTCCAGAACGACGGCACAAATGGTCTGTGGACCATCAACCAGATGGCCATGGACAGCTCCGAATGGGAGTGGACGTGGACGGCGCTGGCCACCAGCAACCTCAAGCAGATCGTCGTCGTGCGCGACCTGACGCCGCCGGTCTGACGTCAGGCAGCGTGACAGAGGCAAAGCAGGCGTATCGGCTCGCAGCCTGGTCCCGGTCGGAGAAGGCCGGGCTCGGCTTCCGCGCCGCGACAGAGGCGGATCTGCCGTTCCTGTCGCGGCTCTATGCCTCGACGCGCGTGGAAGAACTCGCCGTGACGGCGTGGACCGAGGCACAGAAGGCCGCCTTCCTCGACATGCAGTTCCAGGCGCAGCACGCGCATTACCGAAAACACTATCCCGAGGCCGACTGGCTGGTGGTGGAACGAGCGGGGAAAGACATCGGCCGGCTCTACATCGAGCGCTGGCCAGGCCAGCACCGCATCATCGACATTGCCTTCCTGCCGGAGCATCGCCGCAAGGGCTACGGCACCGCACTGCTGCGCGATCTCATCGACGAGGCATGGTTAGCCGGCAAATCAGTATCGATCCACGTCGAGAAGCACAATCCGGCCAGGTGGCTCTATGTCAGGCTCGGTTTTGCGGTGGTCGAGGACAAGGGTGTATACGATTTGATGGAATGTGCGGCGCCGAGTGGCGGGGCGGGGTGAGACGATGGCTGTCCCGCTGGCGTCAAGGTTTCGCGCCGCAGCGCAAGCGTCGCCTCAAAGAGCAAACGTCGCCTAGTTGAACACCGCTTCGTACAGCCGCCCGGCCGCATCGGCGGCGACCGGCACGATGAAGATCTCGTGGCTGCCGCTTGTGCCAGTGAAAAGGTAGGTCGCCTGCGGCAGCGCGATGTCGCGCGGGCCTCTAAACAGCAGCGAGAAACCGCCACCCGGGCGCGGGCTGGCGGCGATGGGCTTGACCGCGCTCAGTTCGAGCGGGATCTGCTTGCCCCCGGCTTCGATGGTGAAGGTTTGTCCCTGCTCGAAATCCGACACCGACGCCATCCCGTTTGCCTCAATCTTTGCGCTGGAGCGGTTCAGCGTTCGGATCCGATCCAGCTCTTTGTTTCTCCGCAATTGCCAGGGGAAAACCGCTGCACACTTTTCCCGGAATTGCTCCAGCGGCGGCACTGTCGCCGCTTCGCCGCAAGCTGTCCAGAGGCGGGCAGGCGGCGGTCGTGTTCCCCAAGACAATCGATCGCCGCAAATCCCAAAGATACAGCACCGCCTGTCCTTTTATGCGCGCAAGAGACGCTGTAGTACTTTGTCCTGCGCGGGATTCCTTTCGATCCAAGATCAGCGCAAACAAAGCATAGATCCCGGCTTCGGGACCATTGGCAGCCTGATGGGCGTGCGGGAGACGGATGATGGCGGATGCAAAGACGGACGTGACGGGCGATGCGCTGCCGCTGTTCTATTCGAGGCCCGAGGCGCTCAATCCGGCGCGGCACGGCTCGCTTGGCCTGACCGCGCGCAGTGACTTCGGCTTCGCCCGCTCGGCGCACGCCATTCCGGTGGTCGCGTCGGAAATGCCGGCGGCGATGCGCTCCTACCCGATCGTCTTCATCGGCCCGGCCAAGTCGCCGGTGATCATCACCGGCGTGCGCCAGAACGAGAATTTGTTCGTCGATGCCGACGGCAAATGGACCGGGCCGCACTACATCCCCGCCTATGTCCGGCGCTATCCTTTCATCCTGGCCGAAGACCCGACATCGGCCGGCCGGCTGACGCTGTGCGCCGACCGGGCCAGCAATCGCATCGTCGACCAGCTGCTGGCGCCGTTGCGCGACGACAAGATCCTGCCGTTCTTCGCCGGCAACGAGCCGACCGAAGCGACCAGACAGGCGCTCGCCTTCTGCAACCAGTTCCAGATCGACTTCCGAGCCACCCGCGAGATGGTCGAAAAGATCGATGCGCACGGCCTGTTTTCGCCGCGCCAGAGCAAGGTGACGCTGGAGGGTGGCGAGGTGCTCAACCTCACCGACTTCCAGGTGATCGACGAGCCGGCCTTCAACAAATTGAGCGACGAGGCGTTTCTCGACCTGCGCAAATCAGGCGCGCTCGGCCTGCTCTATTGCCACCTCGCCTCGACCAACAGCTGGACCTCGCTGGTGCATCAGGCATCGCTGCGGAAGGCGGATGGGGCGAAGGGCTGACTGTGAAAAGCTTGCGCGGTCGATCGTCTGGGCGGACAGGCGGCTAGGCAGCAACCCTTCTGTCGTGCCGCCCTTCCCTGATCTCCTCGGCGAGCTTGTCGCAGAACGCGTCGAGATCGCCGGGATTGCGACTGCTGACGAGCCCCTGGTCGGTGACGACTTCGGTGTCCTCCCACAGACCGCCGGCGTTGATCACATCGGTCTTGATCGATTTGTAAGACGTGACCCGGCGACCCCTTACGATGCCGGTCTCGGCGAGAAGCCAGGGCGCATGGCAGATCGCGCCGACGACCTTCTTGGCCGACCAGAACGATTCGACGAAGTCCAGGGCCTTTCGCTCGACGCGCAGCAGATCCGGATTGATGACCCCGCCAGGCAGGACGATCGCGTCATAGTCGTCCGACCGCGCCTCATCCAACGTCTTGTCGACAGGAATCTCCCGACCCCAGTCCTTGAGGTCCCAGCCTTTGATCTTGCCGCTTGCGAGCGACACGACATCGACCTCGGCGCCCGCCTCGCGTAATTTTTTGAGCGGAACTTCAAGCTCGGATTGTTCGAACCCGTTTGTCGCAAGGATAGCGACGCGCTTACCGGAAATATCCTGCATTGGTTTTTCTCCATCGTTAGGTGGTGGAGGGCTAACGAGGCGAGGCGGGAAGCGTTCCTGGCTGTAATTTTATGTGACATGAGAGGCGGATGGACGAAGCGCAGTTCGGCCCAAGCTCCCAGTTCGACAATGTCCAAAAACGAAAAAGCCGCGGCGGACCGCGGCTTTTCGATGCTTGATTTCCTAAGAGGAAACTGGAGCGGGTGAAGCGATTCGAACGCTCGACCCCAACCTTGGCAAGGTTGTGCTCTACCCCTGAGCTACACCCGCTCGCACGGCGTCTTGGCCGCAAGCCGGGCCTATATGGCTGAAGAGCGCGGCGATTGCAACAGGGAAATCGCAGGCTTTTTTACGACCCGGCAAGCGAGGCCGGCAAGCCGCCGGCGGGCGCGCGAGTGGCACGCGGCGGGGGCGCCACCGCAAAGGGCGGGTGCCGCTCACCGTGATGTCGCATGACGGCCTTGTGTCGGCCGCCCCATTGGCCGTAAACGGCATGGGCTCACAAACGGGACGAAGACGAAACCGATGCCGAAGACCGAAGCCGAACTTTTTGCCTTTCTTGCCGAGCTGGGCATTGCTGCCTCGACCAAGCGCCATCCACCGCTCTATACCGTCGCCGATTCGCAGGCGCTGCGCGGCGAGATCGCCGGCGGGCACACGAAAAACCTGTTCCTGAAGGACAAGAAGGACAATTTCTTTCTGGTCACCGTCGGCGAGGACGCGGTCGTCGACCTGAAGCAGATCCACCAGGTGATCGGCGCCGCCAGCCGGGTTTCTTTCGGCAAACCGGAGATGCTGATGGAGCTGCTCGGCGTCACGCCGGGCGCCGTCACGGTCTTTGGCATCATCAACGACACGGCAAACAGGGTCAAGCTCGTGCTCGACAAGGATTTGATGGAGCATGCGGTGATCAATGGGCATCCGCTGACCAATGAGGCGACGACATCGATCGCAGCGAGCGACCTGATCAGATTCGTCGAGGCAACCGGGCACGATGCTGCTATCTTGAAAGTCTCCGCGTGATCGCCACATGGATGGCTTAAAACCGATGGTCTGAAGCATAGGGCGCCTGGCCGCCGGCCGGCGGCGCCACGGAAGGGTAAAGAGATGAGCGACAACAATCCGTTCGGCGGCCCCTTTGGCGGCAATGGCGGCCAGTACACCACCTCGGTGCAGTATGGTGGAACCGCGCCGGCGCCGGCGAAAGTCGCGCTTGGCGATACGCCCGCCGCTCCCGCCGATGTGATCAAGGACACGACGACGGCTGCCTTTGCCGCCGATGTCATCCAGGAATCGCGCCGCCAGCCGGTGCTGGTCGATTTCTGGGCGCCCTGGTGCGGACCTTGCAAGCAACTGACGCCGCAGCTGGAGAAGGCGGTCAAGGCCGCCGGCGGCAGGGTCAAGCTGGTCAAGATGAACATCGACGACCATCCGTCGATCGCCGGCCAGCTCGGCATCCAGTCGATCCCGGCGGTCATCGCCTTCAAGGACGGCCAGCCGGTCGATGGCTTCATGGGCGCCATCCCGGAGAGCCAGATCAACGAATTCATCACCAAGGTCGGCGGCAAGGGCAATGGCGCGCCGCCGGTGGCCGAAGCTCTGGCTGCGGCGACCGAGGCGCGCGACGCCGGCGACATGCAGACCGCGGCCGACATTTATGACGCCATCCTGGCGCAGGCGCCGGAGACGATCGAGGCGATCGCCGGACTGGGAGAGCTGCTGTTCGAGGCCGGCGACACGGAAGGCGCCGAGGCGCTTTTGGCAACAGCCCCGGAGGCCAAGAA
>NZ_RZPF01000339.1:0-6590 GCF_004022735.1 Mesorhizobium sp. M7A.F.Ca.AU.001.01.1.1 | reverse complement strand
TGCCGGCGGCACCGCCGAACTGCACCACCAGCAGACGCCTCGACTGTTCCGACAATCTTTCCTGATGCCGTTGCAGTGGCGCCCGCCACGTCCTGACGCGGTCGGCCGCTTTGATCGGAATGGCTGGCTGCATGCGCGTCATTCCCGTCAGCGCCCTGCCGCCAAACCGCTCTTCGAGCGAGACGAGCCGTATAATGGTCTCGGTCAGGAGCAGGCCGAGATGCTCGACGATGGACTTCAGCCGAAACACCAGGCCGGTATCGATGACATCGTGGCTGGTTGCGCCGAGATGCACTTTGTCGCCATGCGGTTCGCCGACCGCCGCCCTGATCTGGCGTACCAGTTCCGGCACAATGACGCCGTCTTTGGCGACGGCAGCCCGCAGCAAGGCGGTGTCGGGCCGGAATGTGGCAAGTGCGGCCACGATCGCGGCGGCATCATCCTTGGTGATAATCCCGTTTTCAGCTTCCGCTTGCGCCAGCGCCCGCTCGAAGGCAAGCATCGCCTCGATTTCCGCCTCGATGGAAAAATGCCGGTTCGCCTCCTCGTCGCCGAGAAGAGCGGAGAGCAGTGGATGGTCGAAGGGCGATACGGTCATATCCTGCTCCTCCTGACCATCAGCTGTCGAAGAAGACCGTTTCCTTCTCCCGCTGGAGATGGATGTCGAAAACATAAATATCGCCGTTGCGCTCGGCGATCAGCGTCGGCACGCGGACGCGGTGCTCGATGCGCGCCAGGATCGCATCCCCGGCATTGGCCTTTTCCTCATCGGAAAAATACAGCCGTGTGTGCAGGCCGAGATTGATGCCGCGCGCGACGATCCAGAGGGTGATGTGCGGGGCCATCAGGCTTCCGTCCCTGAACGGCACGCGGCCCGGCTTGATCGTCTCGAACGTGCACAGACCGGTGTCCATGTCGGTCGGGCAACGGCCCCAGCCGAAAAAGTTCGGATCGGCCGCGCCGCGCAGTTCAGCCGGCGAATTGTAGAGCCCATCCGCATCTGCCTGCCAGATCTCGATCAGCGCATCCTTGAGCGGCGTGCCGGTACCGTCGAGCACCCGGATGCGCAGGCCGATGCGCTCCCCCTTGGTCTTGTCGTTGACCATGGTCGCACCAAGGTCGGTCGCATAGACGCCGCCGATGCCGCAGAAATTGGGCGTCAGCCCGATATGAACATAAGGTCCGGCGGTCTGCGAGGGGCTTTCCCTGAGCCGGTCGAGCGACTGGGCCATCAATTGCCCTCCAGCCTGTTTTCGAACAGCGACGCGCGGCGCCCGCGCAGCACGATGTCGAACTTGTAGGCGCGCGCGTCGAAGGGGATCGTCGCCTGCATGTCGAGCGTGGCGATCAGCGTTTCGACGGCGGCCTTGTCGGGGATGCCGCGCACGATCGGGCAGTGCCAGATCAGCGGATCACCCTCGAAATACATCTGCGTGATCAGCCGCTGCGCAAAGCCGTGGCCGAAGACCGAGAAATGGATGTGCGAGGGCCGCCAGTCGTTCGGCCCGTTCGGCCAGGGATAGGGGCCGGGCTTGACAGTGCGAAAGGCGTAGCCGCCATCCTCGCCTGTTATGGCGCGCCCGCAGCCGCCAAAGTTCGGGTCGAGCGGCGCCAGATAGCCGTCCTTCTTGTGGCGGTAGCGGCCGCCGGCATTGGCCTGCCAGAATTCGAGCAGCGCGCCGGGTACGCCAACGCCGCGTTCATCGAGCACCCGGCCATGGACGATGATGCGCTCGCCGAGCGCGCTCTCGCCGGGCCTGGCGAAATTGTGGATCAGGTCGGCGTCGAGTTTGCCGAGCATGGCGTGACCGAAGACCGGGCCTGCAATCTCCGACAGCGTGTTGTCGAACGGCAGCGGCGCCTTCTGCGGCGAGCGCAGCACGGAGGTCTTGTAATTCGGTGTCAGAACAGGTGGATGCCAGGTCCGGTCGCGCTGGAAGAAGGCGCCGGTCTCGGGCCTTCGGTTCGAGCCGGACTCAGCGGTCATTCTGGCTTCCGTCCATTTCCGAAAACACGTCCTTGGCAATTCTGAAGGCACGGTTGGCGGCCGGCACGCCGGCATAGATGGCGACATGCAGGAACGCCTCGCAGATATCGTCGCGCGAGGCACCGGTGTTGACGGTGGCGCGCACATGCATAGCAACCTCCTCATCATGGCCGAGTGCGGCCAGCAGCGCCAGCGTGACGATCGAACGCTCACGCCTGGTCAAGCCCGGCCGCGCCCACACGGTTCCCCAGGCGGCCTCGGTGATCAACTCCTGGAAAGGCTGGTCGAAATCGGTGGCGGCGACCTCGGCGCGGTCGACATGGCGGTCACCAAGCACCGAGCGCCGCACCGCGAGGCCGGTGCGATATCTGGTTGCGTTGCCGGGGACTTCATCCATGGGTTTCTGCTCCAGGGGCAAGCGACGCGATAAAGCCGCGGATCAGGGCGGTGAGCGCTTCAGGCTGTTCGACGCAAGGAATGTGTCCAGCGTCGCGGATGATTTCGAAGCGCGCGCCGGGGATCAGCGCGGCCAGCGAGCGGACGAGATCGGGAGGTGTCGAGCCATCCTGGTCGCCGGCGACGCAGAGCGTCGGCACCGCGATGCGGCGTGCAGCATCGGTGAAATCGGCATCGCGAACGGCCGCGCAAGTCCCTACGTAACCTGCAAGCGCTTGCCTCGTCATCATGTTCCAGTAACCGTCGAGCTCGGCCTGACGCGCCGCGTGGAAGGCGGGGGTGAACCACACTTTGAGCACGCCATCGGCAATCGCCTGGATGCCCTTGCTTTCGACGGTCGCGATGCGTGTGTTCCAGCTGTCTGTCGTGCCGATCTTGTGTGCCGTATCGCAAAGGATCAGGCCTTCGACGATTTCAGGCCGCCTGGCATAGAGCCCCTGCGCGATCATGCCGCCGACCGACAGGCCGCACAGCACGACCTTGCTCAAGCCGAAATGATCGATGAGCGCCGAGAGGTCATCGACGTGATCGTCGATCGACCTGATGTCGCCGATGTCGGACAGTCCGTGGCCGCGCTTGTCATACACCAGCAGCGGCATTTCACCATCGAACGTCGAGACAATTTCGTCCCAGATCCGGAAGTCGGTGCCGAGCGAATTGATGAATATGATTGGGCGCGCATTGCCGGTCGCCTTGATGTGGCGATGGTGCAGCGTGATGCCGCCGATGGTGACGAATGGCACGGTTTCGATCCTCCGCCCTCACATTGCACAAGGCGTTTGGTTCGGTAAAATGATATTTTTTGGCGTTTCATTAACTCAGGGGTTATCGAATCCATGTCCGAGAGCCGCATTCGGTTCCGTCACCTGCAGGCATTCCTGGAAGTTGCGCGGCAGGGGAGCGTGGCGCGAGCGGCTGACTTGCTGCATGTCAGCCCGCCGGCCGTGACCAAGACATTGCGCGAACTGGAAGAGGCGCTGGGGGTTGCGGTGGTGGAGCGCGACGGCCGCGGCATCCGACTGACGCGCATCGGCGAGATCTTCCTTCGCCACGCCGCCATGGCGATCACGGCGCTCAAGCAAGGCGTCGATTCCGTCCGCCAGGACGGAGCGGTCAACCGGCACCCGATCCGCATCGGCGCGCTGCCGACGGTGTCGGCGCGGGTGATGCCGCTTGCCATGAGCCTGTTCCTCAAAGAGAGCACCGGTGCGGCGATCAAGATCGTCACCGGCGAGAACGCGGTGCTGCTCGAACAGTTGCGCACCGGCGCGCTCGATCTCGTCGTCGGACGGTTGGCGGCGCCGGAGAACATGACCGGCTTCTTCTTCGAGCATCTCTACTCCGAACAGGTGCTGTTCGTGGTGCGGGCGCGACATCCGCTGCTTGAGCCCGGACAGGACGTGTTCGCGCGGCTCGACGAGTTCCCGGCGCTGATGCCGACACGGGAATCGGTCATCCGCCCTTTCGTCGACCGCCTGTTCATCACCAGCGGCATGACGGCGCCGGCAACCGAGATCGAAACCGTCTCGGACTCCTTCGGCCGCGCCTTCCTGCGGCAGAGCGATGCGGTTTGGATCATTTCGGCCGGTGTCGTCGCCAATGAACTCGGCAGTGGCGCCTTCGTCGCCCTGCCGGTCAACACCGAGGAAACCAAGGGACCGGTCGGCCTGACGATGCGGACCGACACGGCGCCCTCGCCGGCCTTCTCCATCCTGTTGCAGACCATCCGCGAAGCGGCGAGGCAAAGCAGTTGATGCGGCTCAGACTGGCGATCAGATCTCCCGCGAAGGCGTGAAGCGAACGCTTGCGGACCGCATGTGCCCGGGCGCCAGTACGATACAGCCGGCCTCGATGCCCGTGTCAGCCCTGCGGTTGAAGGCATCGGTGATGTTGCTGACCGGTTCGGCGCAAAAGAACGGCTCGCCGGGCGGCGTGTAGAGGACAAGGAAATCGAGTGGCGCCTCGGCCTCGATGTCCAGTTGCCGTCCATGCTCCGGCCAGGAGATCCGGGCGCGGCGCGACCATCCGGTGAAGACCGTGTCGAAGTCCGTCTCCGACACGTCGAAGCCCGTGGTCGGGTTGGAGCCTGCAGGCGGCAGGACGTGCCGGGTGGGCAGGATTTCCGCGTCGGTCTCCCACATGCCGGACACCCGCGCCTGGACATGCGTCCACGGTGTCGATGGGAAATAGGGATGCAGGCCGAGCCCGGCCGGCATCGGCGCGTCCGACAGGTTGCGCAGCGAGATGGCGGTGATCAGGCTGCCATTGACCAGCGAGATCTCTTGCCTTGCCTCATAGCTCCACGGCCAGGAATCGGCGGCATGGCGATAGGATAGGACAGTGGCGCTGGCTTCGTGCCGCACGACGGTCCATGGCCGACGCCAGCCATGGCCATGCTCATGATGTGGATCGTCCGGGCTGGTCGGCAGTTCGACGGTGCGGCCTGCGAATGCGAAGCGGCCGTGCCTTATGCGATTGGAATAGGGAACCAGCGGGAAGCAGGCCATGGCGCCGGCATCGCGGCCGTCGATCGCCGCCTGATCCGCAGGGCGCAGCCAATCCACGACGGATCCGTTTTGCCGCCAGCGATACGACGCCAGCGCGCCGCCGGCGGCCGGCGCGATCTCCACGGTCGCAATGCCGTCGCTGATCGAGATCAGCCCTTGGTGCTGCTCGGCAACGGCAGCGGAATTCTTTGTCATCGGCACTCCCCCATCCCTTGACTCCAATCGCAATGCCGATAAGACATATCATATGAATAGTATGAAGAATAACAAATCTTTCAGTATGGCGCGTACGTCGAGAGTCGCGGTGGCGGTTTCCAGCGGCTCCACCGCTCTGCATGCGACCGTCGTCGAGCAAATCGGATTGCGCATCGTTCAAGGCGATTTCCTGCCCGGCGAGGCACTGCCCAATGCCGACGATTCAAGCGAGATGCTGGGGGTCAGCCGCACGGTGCTGCGCGAGGCGATCAAGGTGTTGGCGGGCAAGGGGCTGGTCGAATCGCGGCCGAAGACCGGCACAAGGGTGCGTCCTCGTGCCGACTGGAATTTCCTCGACCCGGACGTCCTGTCATGGCGCTATGCCAGCGGTGTCAGCGCCGACGATGTCCGGGCGCTGTTCGAATTGCGCAGGGCCATCGAGCCGATGTCGGCAGCGCTTGCGGCCCAGCGCGCCACGCCATCGCAGATCGCCGAGATCAATGCAGCTCTGGTCGAAATGGAGGCGGTGGTCGACGACGGCGACCGCTTCGCCAAGCCTGACCTTTTGTTCCACCAGACCATACTGCGCATGACCGGCAATGAGCTGATCGGCTCGCTGGCGGCACTGGTCGAAACCGCATTGGTGACGAGCTTTCGTCTTTCCAACGACAATCCGGAAGGGCAGCGCCCCTCATTGCCGCTGCACCGGGAAGTCGCCGAAAAGATCGCCGCCGGCGACGCGACCGGCGCACAAAAGGCGCTGCTGGTCCTCATCGACAATGCCGAGGAGGACGTGCGCCGCAGCGTCGAAAACCGCAACAAGCGCCGCCAGGAACGGGAACAGACATCGTGACCGACACCAAACGCAAACTGCGGTCCGAGGCCTGGTTCGGCGGTGAGGGCAAGAACGCCTTCATGCACCGCAGCTGGATGAAGAACCAGGGCATTCCCGCCGACGCTTTCGACGGCCGCCCGGTGATCGGCATCTGCAACACCTGGTCGGAATTGACCCCGTGCAATGCCCACCTGCGGGCGCTGGCGGACCACGTCAAGCGCGGCGTCTATGAAGCCGGCGGCCTGCCGCTCGAATTCCCGGTGATGTCGCTGGGCGAGAGCAACATGCGCCCCACCGCCATGCTGTTTCGCAATCTGGTCAGCATGGATGTCGAAGAGTCCATCCGCGGCAATCCGATCGATGGCGTCATCCTGCTGGTCGGTTGCGACAAGACCACACCGGCGCTGCTGATGGGGGCTGCGTCGTGCAACCTGCCGACCATCGCCGTTTCCGGCGGGCCGATGCTCAACGGCAAGTTCCGCGGACAGGATATCGGCTCGGGCACCCATGTCTGGAAATTCGCCGAGGAGGTTAAAGCCGGCCGCATGCCGGTTGCCGACTTTCTCGCCGCCGAGCAGGGCCAAAGCCGATCGGCGGGCAGCTGCATGAC
>NZ_RZPF01000338.1:0-6617 GCF_004022735.1 Mesorhizobium sp. M7A.F.Ca.AU.001.01.1.1 | reverse complement strand
ACGAAAATTTTCCGCCTGACCTCAGGCGGCAAGCTGATCGAAGGCATCTTCAAGGGCGAGACCATCAACACGCCCTCGATGCTGTGCGTCGAGGATTACCTCGATGCGCTCAACTGGGCGAAGTCGACCGGCGGCCTCGACGCGCTGATCGCCAGGGCGGATGCCAATGCGGCCGTCCTCGATCGCTTTGTCGGCAAGTCCTCCTGGCTCGGTCATCTCGCCGTCCAGCCGGCGACACGGTCGAACACGTCCGTCTGCCTGTCCTTCACCGATCCGGACGTGTCCGCGCTCGACGCCGACGGGCAGGCGGCCTTCGCCAAGGGGCTGGTGTCGGTGCTCGACAAGGAAGGCGTCGCCTATGATATCGGTGCCTATCGCGACGCACCGCCCGGCCTGCGCATCTGGTGCGGCGCGACGGTCGAGACGTCGGATCTCGAAGCGTTGCTGCCCTGGCTCGACTGGGCATTCGCCGCACAGAAGGCGTCGCTCAAAGCGGCGGCCTGAGATCATTCGCGGCGGCCTTCGGGCCGCCCACTCCCATCAGGATCAAATCCATTTCAAGGAGGCCGCCATGGCGCCCCGCGTTCTCGTCTCAGACAAACTCTCCCCCACCGCCGTGCAAATCTTCAAGGATCGTGGCGTCGAGGTCGACTATCTGCCCGATCTCGGCAAGGACAAGGATAAGCTCGCCGAAGTGATCGGCCAGTATGATGGCCTCGCCATCCGCTCGGCGACCAAGGTCACCGAAAAGCTGATCAACGCCGCTACCAATCTCAAAGTCATCGGCCGCGCCGGCATCGGCGTCGACAATGTCGATATCCCGGCGGCAAGCCGCAAGGGCATCATCGTGATGAACACGCCCTTCGGCAACTCGATCACCACAGCCGAACATGCGGTGGCGATGATCTTTGCGCTGGCGCGCCAGATCCCTGAAGCCAACGCCTCGACCCATGCCGGCAAATGGGAAAAGAACCGCTTCATGGGCGTCGAGATCACCGGCAAGACGCTGGGCGTCATCGGCTGCGGCAACATCGGTTCGATCGTCGCGACGCGCGGCGTTGGCCTCAAGATGCACGTCATCGCCTTCGATCCGTTCCTGTCGGACAGCCGTGCCGAGGAGCTTGGCGTCGACAAGGTCGAGCTCGACGAGCTGTTCGCCCGCGCCGATTTCATCACCCTGCACACGCCGCTGACCGACAAGACGCGCAACATCATCGATGCCGCGGCGATCGCCAAGATGAAGAAGGGCGTGCGCATCATCAATTGCGCACGCGGCGGTCTGATCGTCGAGGCCGATCTGGTCGCAGCGCTGAAGAGTGGCAAGGTGGCCGGCGCTGGCGTCGACGTCTTCGAGGTCGAACCGGCCGAGAACAACGAACTGTTCGGCATGGAGAATGTGGTGGCGACGCCGCATCTCGGCGCCTCGACGACGGAGGCCCAGGAGAATGTCGCGCTGCAGGTTGCCGAGCAGATGGCCGACTATCTGATCAAGGGCGCCGTCTCCAACGCCATCAACATGCCGTCGATCACCGCCGAGGAGGCGCCGCGGCTGAAGCCGTTCGTCAAGCTCGCCGAGGTGCTCGGCGCCTTTGTCGGCCAGGTCACCGAGGATCCGATCAAGGAGGTGGAGATCCTGTTCGACGGCTCGACCGCGACGATGAACACGCGCGCGCTGATCAGTGCAGCACTCGCCGGGCTGATCCGGCCTCAGGTCTCGGACGTCAACATGGTGTCGGCGCCGATCATGGTGAAGGAGCGCGGCATCATCGTGGCCGAGGTCAAGCGCGACAAGTCGGGCGTGTTCGACGGCTATATCAAGCTGACGGTGAAGACCGAGCACATGACGCGCTCGATCGCCGGCACATGCTTCTCGGATGGCAAGCCACGCTTCATCCAGATCAAGGGCATCAACCTCGATGCCGAGGTCGGCCAGCACATGCTCTACACCACCAATGCGGACGCGCCGGGCATCATCGGCCTGCTCGGCACCGTCTGCGGCGAGAATGGCGTCAACATCGCCAACTTCCAGCTCGGCCGCAACCGGCCGGGCGGCGATGCCATAGCGCTGCTCTATCTCGACGCGCCGTTCCCGGAAGCCGTGCTGGAAAAGGTCAAGGCGCACAAGTCGATCGACTCGGCCAAGCGGCTGCAGTTCGACGTCAACGCGATGTGATTGAGGACAGGCGGTCGCCGACCCACCTCGTTGACGCCGGCCGCCGCGGCGGCCGGTTCATGTCAACTCGTCCGAGCCATCGGAGACACCCACGCGATGTCGGTAGACCAGTTCCCAGCCCTTCCAGCCCGTAAACAGCAAGATGAGAACCACGATCAGCGATAGGACGATGCCGGTTGGCATCACGGCCGCCGCTCCGCCGGCATACCGCGAGTACCAGTTGTAAAGCTCGATCAACACGACGAGTACATTGCCGCCGGCATGGAGCCATGCCGTCGTGAGATTGCGGACCTGCACATCGCCGAGAACATCCGTCAAGCCAGCAAGCGCAGCCAGGGCAGCCATGATCAGGCCTGCGCCGAGAAGCCAAAGCGACCCGGTGACCCATCCAGGATCGGCTGTTCGCCAGAAGATAAGGTCGCAAACGAAGGTGCCGACAAAAAAGGCAATCGGAAACGGAATCAGCATCGGGTGGATAGGGTGACCAGCAATGCTTGCCGTGCTGCGAGGGTTGTGGCTCATCATGTCGCCTCCCTGGCGTTCAAACTCCGCTGGAGGTGAAATGTTCCAAGTAGGGGACGCGGCAGGATTCATGCCGCTGTTTCCGCGCCATTGGCGAAGTCCAGGCCGTTCGCGTGATTACCGCGACGGCGGAGGGCGTCAGCCGCCAAATGTCATCCGCGGTGGTCCGCCACCGCCATCTTGCGCCCGCTGTATTCGGCAAGCCCGATGCCGCCCAGCACGAGCACCAAGGCCAGCGCCTGATAGAGCTGGAACGTCTCGCCGACGATCAGCACCGACAGCAGCGTGCCGAAGATCGGCACCAGATTGATGAACAGGCCGGCGCGGTTGGCGCCGATCAGCTCGTTGCCCCTGATGTAGAAGATCTGCGAAACGACCGATGCGCCGATCGCCGTATAGACGATGACGGTCCAGCCGCGCGCGTCGGGCATGATGACCTTGCCGGCGAGGACCTCCCACAGGAAGAACGGCAACGAGGTGACGAGTGCCGAAACCGACAGGGCCAGCATCAGGCTCTGCCAGTGCATCACCGGCTTCAGCCGCAACCCCACCGAATAGCCGCTGTAGAGAAAGACTGCGACCAGCATGATGGCGTCACCGAAATTGAGTTCCAGCGTCAACAGCCGGCGCGGGTCGCCATGGCAGGCGGTGAGGATCACGCCGGCGACGGTCAGCACGACGCCGACAATCTGCGCCCAGTTCACGCGCAGGCGGAAGAAGACGAAATTGGCAGTCATGATCAGGATCGGCATCGCCGCCTGTTCGATCGAGACATTGATCGCTGTCGTGTAGTTGAGCGCCGTGTAGAAGATGGTGTTGAACAGGGTGAAGCCGCTGGCGCCGAGGGCGACCAGCACGAACCAGTGCTTGCGGACTACCGGCCAGTCCTTCTGGATGGTCTTCCAGCCGATGGGCAGCATGATCGCCACGGCCAGCACCCAGCGCAGGAAGACCAGCGTCATCGGCGAGACGTGATCGACCGCCAGCTTGCCGGCCACCGAATTTCCACCCCAAAGCAAGGTGGTGAGCAGCAGGAATATGTAGGCGCTTCGATGCATCGCGGGATTCCAGTCGCCGGAGCTGCGGTGTTTGCCGGCCTATTGCCCTCGCTCGCCCAAGTAAATGATGTCAAAGCCGAAAATTGTTGTGCCTCAGGGCATTTTCGACGGCAAAGAAAGGTCGCGCTCGCGAGGTCTTGACGTTATAGAGGCCTGTCGTTTCGAACCATATTCAAGCCGCTTGGCGGCGTCTCAAGGGAAAAGAAACATGGCCAATGTGGTGGTCGTCGGCTCGCAGTGGGGTGACGAAGGCAAGGGCAAGATCGTCGACTGGCTGTCGGAGCGCGCCGATGTCGTGGTGCGTTTCCAGGGCGGCCACAATGCCGGCCATACGCTGGTCGTCGACGGCAAGGTCTACAAGCTGTCGTTGCTTCCGTCGGGCGTCGTGCGCCACGGCAAGCTGTCCATCATCGGCAATGGCGTCGTGTTCGACCCGCACGCTTTCGTCGCCGAGGTGGCAAAACTCAAGGCGCAAGGTGTCGAAGTAGCGCCGGATCGCCTGAAAATAGCCGAAAACACAGCGCTTATCCTGTCCCTGCATCGAGAGCTGGACGGATTTCGTGAGGACGCCGCATCCAATTCCGGGACGAAGATTGGCACGACCCGTCGCGGCATCGGCCCCGCCTATGAGGACAAGGTGGGCCGGCGCGCGGTCAGGGTGATGGATTTGGCGGATTTGGAAACACTGCCCTTGAAAATCGACAGGCTGCTGACGCACCACAATGCGCTGCGTCGCGGGCTTGGTCATGCGGAAGTCACGCATGACACGATCATGCAGGAACTAACCTCGGTCGCCGACGACATCCTGCCCTATATGGACCGGGTCTGGAAGATCCTCGACGACAAGCGCCGGGCTGGCGAGCGCATCCTGTTCGAGGGCGCGCAGGGCACACTGCTCGATATCGACCACGGCACCTATCCGTTCGTGACCTCGTCGAACACGGTTGCCGGACAGGCTGCCGCCGGCTCCGGCGTTGGCCCGGGCGCCATCGGCTATGTGCTCGGCATCACCAAGGCCTATACGACACGCGTCGGCGAGGGTCCGTTCCCGACCGAGCAGAAGAACGAGGTCGGCGAATTCCTCGGCACGCGCGGCCATGAATTCGGCGTCGTCACCGGTCGCAAGCGCCGCTGCGGCTGGTTCGACGCGGTGCTGGTGCGCCAGGCCGTCGCGGTCAACGGCATCAAGGGCATCGCGCTGACCAAGCTCGACGTGCTTGACGGGCTGGACGAGATCAAGGTCTGCACCGGTTACCGTCTCGACGGCGAGATGATCGATTATCTGCCGGCCAGCCAGGGCGCGCAGGCACGTGTCGAACCGGTCTACGAGACGCTCGAGGGCTGGAAAGGCACCACTGCCGGCGCGCGCAGCTGGAATGATCTGCCGGCCCAGGCGGTCAAGTATGTCCGCTACATCGAGGAGCTCATCGGCGCACCGGTCGCGCTCCTTTCCACCAGCCCGGAACGCGACGACACGATACTTGTGACCGATCCGTTTCAAGACTAGTTTCTGAGCCTTTCCGGGCATCGCGGCTGATTTGCGGGGGCCGACGCGGAAGCAAAATACAGGTCGACTGAAGCATGGCAGATTTCGTTGCTATTCTGAAAAACGCGCTCGACAAGCATGGCGACGAGACGCCGGAAAAGCGTACGCGCATCTATGCCAGCGTTCGCACCATGCTAGCGAAGAAGCTTGGTGAACGTTCGCCGCCGTGGGCTCCCGAAGCCATAGCCACGCAGATGCGTTCGCTGGAAGACGCCATTACAAGCGTCGAGCGCGATTATGCCAAGAGCGTGCCGGAGACCGACCCGCTCGCGGAGCTGGAACACATCTTTTCGTCGATCGATCGCAACAAGAACCAGCCAAGCCATACGAGGCAGCCGGCGAAGGCGGAATCGGCCTGGCCGGCACCGCCCGTCGCCAAGCCCGAGCCCTATCAACCCGCGCCGCCGCCTGCCGCCAAGGTCGAGCCAAGCTGGCAAAGGTCGACGCCGGCGCCTGCCCAGCCGGCTCGCGCCGACACGCCTCTTCCAGGCATGAACGCCGAGGAGGCGGACGACGAGGCCGATGTCTTTTCCAGCAACGAAGACAATGAAGAGCCGGTACCGGATACCTTCCAGCGCCTGCGTCCCGCCGAGCGCAAGCGCAGCTATGGCGGGCTGATCGCGGCCGTCTTCGCACTGCTGGTCGTTGCCGGCGGCGGCTACGGCATCTGGCTGAACAAGGACGCCTTCGGCAAGATGCTGGGGCTTGGCGGCAATCAGGTAGCGAAAACCGAACCCGTGAAGCCAGCGCCGGCCAAGCCGGCAACCGATGCCGCGGCAGCGCCGCCGGCGCCCGCGGCTGGCGGCACGGAAGCCGAAAGCACGAAATTCACCCAGCGGCTGACACCGCAGGGCGGTGAAGTCGACCCGGGTCCGGCCGGTGGCCAAAGCGGCATCGGCGAAGGCGAATCGGTCGCGGCGCTGACCACCCCGCCCTCGGCCCCGAACGCACCGGCGATTTCCGCACCGGCCGCCGGTCCGCCTGCCGCGACTACGCCTCCGGCGACAGATGCCGCCCCCGCAACGCCGCCTGCCAACGGAGCAGCGCCTGCAGCGCCGGCCGGTGCTGCCGGCACGCCGCCAGCACCGGCAGGTGCCGCGCCGCCCGCCCCGGCGGCTGCGCCTGCGGAAGCCGCTCTGCCTGTCGGCCAGAAGGCGATCTTCTATGAGGAGCGCACCAGCACCGCCCAGGGCTCCGCCGAGCCCGGCAACATCGTCTGGTCGCTGGTGCAGGAATCGCCCGGTGGCGACCTGCCGCCGGAGCCGGCGATCCGCGCTGAGGCGACCATTCCCGGCAAGGACATCCAGTTGCGCATGAC
>NZ_RZPF01000337.1:0-6620 GCF_004022735.1 Mesorhizobium sp. M7A.F.Ca.AU.001.01.1.1 | reverse complement strand
GATTTCTCGACGACGACTTACGAGGGAACCAACTGCTTGCGGGGGAACATCAGATTTGGGAAAACGCCGGCCTTGAGTTCAAGGCCGTACAACGTCTTCTCTTGCACGTCACCACACACTCGCCACGCCCTCACGCACGAAGTGACTTGCTCCAGACACTCTCCTGGCTTCGCAGACGCAGCCCAACAGGCCCTCTGCCCGGTTCGCGGGAACCCTCTCAACACAAGACATTAGTAAAATCTAAAATTAGCAACTTGTAAATAACCAAGTTAACAATTTATTAATTGTGGACCATGAGTAACTACTTTCGGTCGACATCAAATGGCGCGCATGGGCCGAACGCATCGAAAAATCCGAGGCTTAAGGGTGCCCTCTGGTTCGCGTCGAACCCTCGATGTCGCGGCGGAATTTGCGCCTCAGCGATTGGGTCGACGGGAAATTCTGTTCTTAACCCTCTGGTCCCGAGCGACCGCAAGACCCTTGCTGCGACGGAAAGCGCTGGCTAAACAATGGACGGGTTGAGGCAGCACTTGGCTGTGAAGGGGCAATCGTTCTTTGCAACAAAGGTCATGCAAATGGCCAAGGCGACGGGATGATGCATGAGATATAAAGCCGGACAAAGGCGCAGGAATTCCCTTCAACAATTTCCAGCAGCGTGTAACGAACGCCACTCCGCCAAGGGATTAGCATGAGCACCATCGGCCTGTGCATGATCGTCAAGAACGAGGCAAAGGTCATCTTGCAATGCCTCGCCAGCGCGCTTCCTCTCGTTGACTACGTGCTCGTCATCGACACGGGTTCCGAGGACGGCACGCAGGACCTCATCCGTACCTTCCTGACCCTGCACAATGTCAAAGGCACAGTCATCGACGAGCCTTGGCGGGACTTTGCGTACAACCGTACCTTTGCCCTTGACCGCCTGCGTGAAGTCGAGACGGTCGACTACGCCATGATCATCGACGCCGACGACGTCGTGGTCCAAGACGCTGACTTCGATCCGATCGCGTTCAAGTCGAACATGGAACACGATCTCTACGACGTCGAGGTGTCCCATGGGGGCATTTCGTTTTATCGCCCGCAGATTTGCCGCAACCGGCTTCCCTTCTCCTTCAAGGGCGTGCTGCACGAATATCTCGAGGCCCCTCCCGGCCATCTCACACGCGAGACCGCCAAGGGTTTTCGCGTGGCGACGGGGCGTGGCGGAGCACGCAGTCAAAACCCGCGAAAGTACCAGGACGACGCGGCGGTTCTTGAAAACGCGCTTGCTACGGAGACCGACCCGTTCCTTATTTCGCGATACACCTTCTATCTGGCGCAGAGCTATAGGGATTCCGGAGAACGTGAAAAATCGCTGGCAAACTATCTGAAGCGCGCCGAGCTGGGCTTCTGGGACGAGGAAATCTATGTCAGCCTGCTCGAAGCGGGCAATCTCATGGCAGCGCTGGGACGGCCATTCGACGAGGTCGTTGCAATCTTTGAGCGTGCGACGCAGGCCGTTCCCGCCCGCGCTGAAGCTCTTCACGCCGCGAGCCTCTATTGCCGCACCCAGGGCCGGAACGCGGAGGGAGCGGAATTTGCGCGTCGAGGGCTCGACCTTGCACAACCCCCCGGACTTTTCATACAGCCTTGGGTCTACGATTACGGATTGCTCGACGAGTTTGCCGTCAATGCCTACTGGACAGGCGCTTACCGGGATTCACTCGACGCCTGTCTGAAATTGCTCGCCAGCGAAAAATTGCCGGCGGAAATGGCGAAGCGCGTGGTAGCCAACGCGCGTTTCGCCACTGACAAGCTTCCGGTGCATGAACCGTCGAATCTCGGGGCGTTCGGGACAGAGAGCTTGATCGATCAGCACAAGCTTATCCGGCAGCGTTCGCTGCGGTCGCGCCTGAAGGGTTCACCGCGCATCCTGATTGCAATCCTGGCAAAGCAGAAGGAACTGGCACTGCCGCTTTACCTCGAGTGCATCGAGGCGCTCGACTACCCGAAGGCATCGATCGTCCTATACATCAGGACAAACAACAATACCGACAGGACCGAGCATATACTGCGCGAATGGGTAGAGCGCGTGGGTCACCTCTATGCTGCGGTCGAAATCGACGCCTCGGACGTCGTCGATCGTGTTGAGCAGTTTGGCGAGCACGAATGGAATGAGACGCGCTTCAGAGTGCTTGGCCGAATCCGCAACATAAGTCTGCGGAAAACGCTCGAGCACGGCTGCGATTTCTATTTCGTGGCCGACGTCGACAATTTCGTGCGATCGGCCACGCTGCGAGAACTTGTCGCGCTTGATTTGCCAATCGTCGCGCCTCTGCTTCGCTCTATCTCGCCGGGCCAATATTATTCGAACTATCATGCCGAGATCGATGCCAACGGGTATTATCTGCAGTGCGATCAGTATGGTTGGGTGCTCAACCGCCACGTGCGCGGCGCCATCGAGGTGCCGCTCGTGCATTGCACATATCTTGTCCGGGCTGACGTGCTGACCGAACTGACATACGAGGACGGCACATCGCGGTACGAGTACGTTGTCTTTGCTGCCAGCGCCAGAAAGGCCGGAATCGTCCAGTATATGGATAACCGACAAGTCTATGGCTACATCACCTTTGGCGATGGCCAATACCATGTGAGTGATGGCATCGAGCGGGCTCGAGCGCTGTTGCATGGTGCGGGCGATACCTCCGCATTCACTGCCGCCACGCCCTCTGTCTCCGGGACGATGCCAGCCCGGCCTGTCGAGCCGACGGGTTCCCCGAAAATTCACCTGATAAACCTAGACCGCAGCATCGAGCGCTGGAGCAGGTACCAAAGTAACAACTGGCATCTATTGAACAATACCGTTCGCGTATCAGCCGTTGACGGCACTTCTCTCGACAGGGAGGCGCTCATCAAGGAAGGTCTGATTACCAGTGATTGTCCGTATCCCCCGGGCACGTTGGGGTGCGCTCTATCCCATATCAGCTTGTGGAAGCTGTCGGCTTCAGAAAACAAGACTATAACTATTTTCGAAGACGATATTCGGTCATCGTTTCGATTCACGGAGGAATCCACCAGTATTATATCTCAAGCACGGGCAGATTGGGATATCATACAGTGGGGCTATATATTTGACCCATCCTTTCTCTGGCTTGACCTTGGTTTCTCAAAAGCCAAAATGGAATTCTACGATCGTCAATATACTAATAGAACTGCCTTGTTCCAGTCCGAGAACTTCTCCAGATTCCTTATCAAGGTAGAGCATTCGTTTGGGCTTCAGGCATACACAATCACACCAAGGGGTGCGCGGATACTTCTGGAAAAGTGTCTGCCGCTCCGCAGCAGACTTATCCCGTTTCCTGGAACTGGCGTCGTACTTGACGACACGGGCATTGACTGCGCGATGTGTGCGGCATACGGCTCGATGCAAGCTTTTCTTTGCATGCCGCCACTCGTTATTCTAGACGATGAGCAACCTTCAGATCGAGTGGCGACGGATCAGGGGTGAGCCTTGAAGGACTCTACCTCGATCGCTGGCGAACGGTCGTTCTATTCATGGCCTCACGGGTAAGGAAGAATTCCTAACACCTGAATGATTACAGCAAATTTTCGCTTTTCTAGATCAGAAAGAGTTGCAACCTTGTCGCGCCTCTTCGTAAAAAGGGCATCAAACTCGACTGCATCGCCATCGAAGTGCGGTACTTGATTAAGCTGGCGTAGGGCGAAACCGAAATCGCCCAGAATGTCGACTATGTCACCAATCAGCTTTTGTCCTCGATATATCGGAACAACATGCGTTTCCAGCTCGATAGCCAAACAGGATTCCAGAAGGTGGCCGAAACCAAGCAGAACTTCGTATTCAAGACCTTGGACGTCTATTTTTATAACATCCGGTGACGGAACCGCGCTTGCGCGGAACAATTCGTCATATCGAACACATTCGACCTCTTGCATGCTGACAACGTTGAAGACACGGGCTACTGAGTAGTTCTGCAGGATCTCAAAATTTGGCTCTCGCAAAGACGAGCAGTATGATCCGGCAGTAATATACAGCTTTTGGGGGCCAGAAGTGTTTGCCAGCGCCTTTTCCACCACTTGCGCGCCCGGAATTCGATCGAGGGTTTGTCGTATCACCGTCGCTTCCGACGACAAGGGTTCGAACACGACGGGCGTAATATGATCGGCTCGCAGCATCCACTTGAGCTGTAGCCCTCCTTGGCCGCCAACATCGACGAGGGTGATCCGCTCCTCTGCCGGCGTGCGAGACAACTCGGGGTATGCATCAAACGTTTCAACCAGAACGCTCAAGAGTGCAAACTGTTCGAGTCCAGTGCCGGCGTAGACGGGACGACCATTGTCGGAGCAGCCTATTGAGAGAGACCCGTGGCAACTCAAAAAGCTCACATCGATCTCGATCGTGTCATCTGGATGAGCGTTGATCGAAATGGTGTGACTGATACCCCTGTTTATTATGGTGCCGTCGAGTGCAATTTCGGCAACATCCAAAGAACCATAGTGATGGATATAGAAGTTTGTGGTGGTCGTGGGCAAGAATCTGAGGACGCACCTCATCCGAACCATTCGAAACAGAAAAGCTGAATCGTGAAGTCGTAGAAGATGCCAGTCACGGCGGTCACTGTCGCGAACGACCAAAGCTCCGCCAACGATATGAGTCGACATTTCGTGGACGACCTGCCAGCTTGATAAAGCATCGCCAACATACGTTTTGGAAAAGATCACCTCGCCCACCCTCGAGTCCCCTAGCCGCTTCCGAGTAGTTCAACTCTCAAGGGGTCTACGCTTAGACCTCGGCCGATGACAGAACAAGCTGGACTTCCTATTTTTCTCTTTGCAGGGCAACATGGTCGAGTTTCGAAGTTGCTGCGACGAGATCTCCTAAATTTGCTAGCAGGTTCAGTGGCCGGCAGCCTCACACCAGTGGCGTTGACACCCTCGGGCGGTTGGAGCACAGGCTACGGGGTCATGTCTTCCCCACCTTCCTCAGCTAGCTCGCAACCAAACCTCCTCACCGCCCCCATCGAGCTTGCCGGCGACTGGGGCCACATGCTTGAGGGAGCCGCTGATCAGGTCGTCGAACGCATGCGGCATGCATGCCTCGACGGCGTCCGCCTGCTGTCCGACCGCCAGCCGACGCGCCTGCGTGTCGACGAGCACACTTCCGGCACGCCGGCAATCTGGCTGCATCCGGACGGCAGCAGTATGGCCTGGATCATCGTCGATATCGGCGAGCGTGACTGGTCGAAGCTCGCCTACCAGTTCGGGCACGAACTCGGCCATGTGCTGTGCAACAGCTGGCAGCCGGACGCCAAGCCGGCGCCGCCTTGCCAATGGATCGAGGAAACCATGGTGGAGGCTCACTCGCTGCGAGGGCTCGCACGTCTGGCGAAAAGCTGGAAGGAGGCGCCACCCTTCGCAGGCGACAATGCCTTCGGCGATGCCATCGCCCGGTACCGCCAGGACATCATCGATCGTTATGCAGCGCTGGCTGAAAGCCAGGGGCTCACGCGCGACGCCGCTGCGTGGTTCGCCGACCACCGCGGCGAGATCGAAATGCCCGCTCTTAATCCGTTCGCCCAGGCAATGTCGCTGACCATCCTCGCCGAATACGGCCGCGCGCCGGACTGCGTAGAGGCTTTGGGGGCACTCAACCGCTGGCCCGGCCGCACCAGCATGCCGATCGCCGAGTACCTCGGACACTGGGAGGCGAGTTGTGTCGAATTGCGCGCTTCGCCCAGATTGCCGATCCGCCTGCGTGATCTGCTGCACGTTCAACAGCGGGCCAAGTGAAGAGCGCTTAGGCCGGTAGGTACGGACCGGCTTAGCCTGCGCTCGATGACCGTGTCCGGTCAAAGACATGTCGGTCGTTTCCTTGCTCGCGGGCTCACACGCACATTGGCATGGCATCTCGGCTCGCGGCGCTTTTCGGCGCCGAGTCCGCCATCGTGAGTTCTGGCAGGACTGGTCAGGCCGCGCGACATGCAACATGGGCCGGAATCGCGACCTGAGCGCGATACCCATCAACTTGTCGAACTCGAAATTATGGCTCGATTCAATCGTGTGCGTGGAATTCGGTTCAAAGCGGTAGTCGACAGATTGAACCGGAAGAGTCTGGCGGCGTTATCGGGTCTGGAATGGCAATCTTTTGGAGGATGAAATGCCCAATACTGGAACAACACGTGGACGCAACCAGGACCGCGCGAAGGTCGCTGGGGGGCAGGATCACGAAGTGAAATACGAGGCGGGTAAGACCGGAGCGAGCAAGGCCGACGTGAAGTCAGCCGTGAAATCGGTCGGGAACAGCCGCAAGAAGGTCGAGGATAAGCTAGGTAAGAACTGAACCACGGGGTCCGGCTAGATGCTCCGGGTTGCCACGTTCAATGTAAACGGCGTCAATGGTCGTCTGCCGGTCCTCATCGCGTGGCTAAAGGCCACGCGCTATGACGTCGTCTGCCTTCAAGAACTCAAAACCTCGGACGAGAAATTTCCGGCCGAGGCGATCGGCGATGCTGGCTATGGCGCGATCTGGCACGGCCAGAAATCCTACAACGGCGTCGCTATCCTGGCTCGCGGAGCTGACCCGATCGAGCGCCGACGCGGGCTTCCTGGCGACCCTGACGATAGCC
>NZ_RZPF01000336.1:0-6625 GCF_004022735.1 Mesorhizobium sp. M7A.F.Ca.AU.001.01.1.1 | reverse complement strand
GTTCGAACTGCTCGCGCCGTTCGATGTCGAGAAGCGCCGATGCGGAATCCGGAAACCGGCTGTCCGGATATGTGGCAGCGGGGTTGCGCTGCGCTTCGATGAAGATCGCCCACCCCGAGCCTAGACGGCGGAGAGCGCCGTTCAGCCGAGCGGTTGTGCCGACGAGTTCCGCCGGCGTGGCAGAATCCAGATCGGGACCGCGGAACCGGGCGGTTCTCTGGAAGCTGCCATCCTTGTTGAGCACCACGCCTGGTGCAAGCAGTGCTGCCCAGGGAAGATAGTCGGCGAGGCTGGACGGGCGTCTGCGGTATTCGGCGAGATTCATCATTCACAAACCCTCAGCAGCCGAAATGCGCGGGATAGCGAAGGTGCCGGCGAACGACGTCGACGAACTGCGCGTCGCGCTTGGCCGCCCAGACGGCGGCGAAATGACCGATCGCCCAGATGGCGAGACCTGCAATCCAAAGACGCAGACCAAGCCCGACCGCACCGGCGAGCGTGCCGTTAGCGATGGCAACCGCGCGCGGCGCGCCGCCGAGCAGGATCGGCTCGGTGAGGGCAAGATGCACCGGTGCGAAAAAGCCGCGCACTTCCTCCTCCATCAGATCAGCGCTCCGCCGCCGAAAGAGAAGAACGACAGGAAGAAAGAACTCGCCGCGAAAGCGATCGACAGGCCGAACACGATCTGGATCAGGCGTCTGAAGCCCCCGGACGTGTCGCCGAAGGCGAGCGACAGGCCGGTGACGATGATGATGATCACCGCCACGATCTTGGCGACCGGCCCCTCGACAGATTCGAGGATCTGCTGAAGGGGTTGTTCCCACGGCATGGACGAGCCTGCGGCGTGGGCAGGCACAATCCTCATGGCCACGATGGCAGCCGCCACTGCGACACGCGTAACCAGCACAACAGGCTTAGGGATAGATGACGAAGTGAAGCGGATCGGGTTCATTCTGAAGCTCCAATGGGGACTGGGGATCTGTGGCTGTGGCACTCTCAAGCCTGGCTTCGAGCGTGCGATAATCACCGGTGGCGGGATCAAGACCTTCGACCCACGCGATCTCGACGAGACGGCGGGCAGCACCCCGGCCAGCGAGGACAGCAATGAGGTCGATGGTCTCCGCAATCAGCGCGCGCGGGACCGTGACCACGGCCTCCTGCACAAGTTGCTCGAGCCGCAGCAATGCGCCAGTAGCAGAACCAGCGTGAATGGTGCCGATGCCGCCTGGATGGCCGGTGCCCCAGGCCTTCAGCAGATCGAGCGCTTCCGCGCCGCGAACCTCACCGATCGGGATACGGTCGGGCCGAAGCCGCAGTGAGGACTTGACCAGGTCGGACAGCGAGGCGACACCATCCCTGGTGCGCAGCGCCACCAGGTTGGGCGCGGCACATTGCAGTTCGCGCGTATCCTCGATCAGGACCACGCGGTCGGTGGTTCTGGCAACCTCGGCCAGCAGCGCATTGACCAGCGTCGTTTTGCCAGTCGACGTTCCACCGGCGACCAGAACATTTTTCCTTTTTTCGACGGCAAGCCGCAGCACGTCGGCCTGGCCCACGGTCATGATCCCCGCAGTGACGTAATCCCCGAGGGCAAATACGGCGACCGCCGGCTTCCTGATGGCGAAGGTCGGCGCCATGACGACCGGCGGCAGCAGCCCCTCGAAACGTTCGCCTGTCTCCGGCAGTTCGGCCGATACGCGCGGCGCACCCGCATGCACTTCCGCTCCGACATGGTGGGCCACCACGCGGATGATGCGCTCGCCGTCGGCCGGGACCAGCAGTTCATCGGAGGCGCAGAGCCCTTTGCCCAGCCGGTCGACCCAGATGCGTCCATCCGGGTTCAGCATCACCTCAACGATCTCGGGATCCTCAAGGAAGCGGGCGATGGCCGGTCCAAGCGCCGTGCGCAGCATGCGCGCGCCGCGCGACACCGCTTCCCTGCCAGAATGATGATTGCCTGCCACGATGGTCCCCGTTCGCTGCGGCGAGCCTGTTCGTGCCGCGGTCGGGGATGATTAGAAGAGGCATGAATACCGACCTTGCAACAGGCAAAATCGGTGAGCGTAGCGCGGCGTGCAGAGACTTGCCGAATGCGGTACGGCGATCTCGCGGCCTGGCGCTGCCATCTACCGCGACGGGGAATCATCCGCGCCGGTTGGTGACGCCGGGACTTCATCAGCGATTTCCTGTCTGAACTTTGGTCCCTTGCTCAGCCTGCGGCCAAGCGCGTCAACGAACGCGTCATACCGCTGCAGGCCTTTCGCACGGGCTTCCGCCTGCGCGGATTCGGGCAATGCCGGGGTCGAGTTGAGCCAGAAGCGCACGAACAGAGCCAGTGTCTCGATGGCGATGCCGACATCGCGCTCGACACGCTGCACACGCCGGTCGATCTGATCGAGACGACGGGTGATTGCCGCCTCCTTCCGCTCCTCGGCATCCGGTGAAAGGAACGAGGCGATCGCGGCCTCGGCGATCAGCGACAGCGACACATCGCGGCGTGCCGAGTAGTCGGCAAGCGCGTTCATGACGTCAGGATCGAGATAGGCCGAAAGCCTTCTCTTCTTGGCATCCTTCACGTTCAAAGCCCGATGCCGTCATCAGGATCGAGGGTGGCCTGCCGTGCAGCGCGCCGCATAGCCTGATCGGCCGCCCGCCGACGCACCGTGTCATCATCGGATTCGTCCCAGTCCAGATCGAACTCTTCATTGAGCTGTGCCTGCGGTTCCGGCGCGATATCCTCGTGTTCCGGGAGCTCAGGCTGACGGCGGATGCCGCCATTTTCCGGATCCCCGTCCTGCGGGTCCGCAGAGAGCCCGGATTGCAGAGGATTGCGTTTCGGCACCGGAGGGACTGTAGCGCCGGTCCAGTCATCCGGGCGCGGTGGTCCTGAGGCCGTTTCAGGGTTCGGTGGCGGCAGGACGCGCCCTGCGAGACGTGGATCGGCAAAATAGCGTGCTTTCTTGGCCCGGATCGGGAACAGGCCCGAAACCATGACGATGGCATCGCTCGGTGGTAGTTGCATGATCTCGCCGGGCGTCATCAGCGCACGCGCCGTTTCCTGCCGCGAGACCATCAGATGCCCGAGCCAGGGCGACAATCTGTGACCGGCATAGTTTTTCATGGCCCGCATCTCGGTTCCCGTTCCCAGCGAATCGGAGACGCGTTTGGCCGTGCGCTCGTCGTTGGTGGCAAAGCTCACCCGCACATGGCAGTTGTCGAGGATGGAGTTATTCGGACCGTACGCTTTTTCGATCTGGTTGAGCGACTGTGCAATCAAGAAGGACTTGATGCCGTAGCCCGCCATGAAAGCGAGGGCCGACTCGAAGAAATCGAGCCGGCCGAGCGCCGGAAACTCGTCGAGCATCATAAGCAGACGATGCCGTCGATCCTTCGCATGAAGGTCTTCCGTCAGCCTTCGCCCGATCTGGTTCAGCACGAGCCGGATGAGCGGCTTGGTACGGCTGATGTCGGAGGGCGGCACGACCAGATAGAGTGTCGCTGCCCGCTCGTCCTCGACCAGATCGGCGATACGCCAGTCGCAGCGGGACGTCACCTTCGCCACCACCGGATCGCGGTAGAGACCCAGAAAGCTCATTGCTGTCGAGAGCACGCCGGAGCGTTCATTCTCCGACTTGTTGAGCAGTTCGCGAGCTGCCGAGGCCACCACCGGATGCGGCCCGCCCTCCCCCAAATGCCGCGTCACCATCATGGTGCGCAGTGTCATCTCGATCGGCCTTTGGGGATCGGAAAGGAAATTCGCAACTCCGGCAAGCGTCTTGTCCGTTTCGGCATAGAGAACGTGCAGGATGGCACCGACCAGCAGCGCGTGGCTGGTCTTCTCCCAATGGTTTCTGCGTTCCAGCGAGCCTTCGGGATCGACCAGGACATCGGCAACGTTCTGCACGTCGCGGACCTCCCATTCGCCGCGTCTCACTTCCAGCAAAGGGTTGTAGGCGGCAGAGGACGCATTGGTTGGATCGAACAGCAGGACACGGCCAAAGCGAGCGCGCCATCCGGCCGTCAGCTCCCAGTTCTCGCCCTTGATATCGTGAACTATCCCCGAACCTGGCCAAGTCAGCAGAGACGGGACGACAAGGCCAACACCCTTGCCGCTTCGGGTCGGCGCGAAGCACAGAACGTGTTCTGGGCCGTCGTGGCGGAGATAGTCGCCCTCTAGCTTTCCCAGCACCACCCCGTCCGGACCGACTATCCCAGCGGCTTTGATCTCCTTGCTGGTCGCCCAGCGTGCAGAACCATATGTGGCGGCATTCTTCGCCTCCCGTGCCCGCCACACCGACATACCGATGGCCACTGCGATCGCGATAAAGCTGCCGCTCGCCGCGATCAGCGCACCCTCCAGAAAAATCTCTGGCGCATACGCATCGTAGAAAAACCACCACCAGAAAAAGGCCGGCGGCGGATAGATGGAATGGCCGGCAAGCTCGAGCCATGGATCCCCGAGCTGCGGCTGGAATCCAAGCCGCCATGCGGTCCACTGCGTCGCGCCCCAAGTAGTGACCAGCACGATCAGAAGCACGGCAACGAGTTGCCCCCACAATATCCTGGTCGCCGGCATTTATCGTCTCTTTGCTGAGGCTTGGGGCGCCCACAGAAATATCGAATTTCCGCATACGCAAGAACACAAGACAGTTTACGGAACCGCCGGGTAGTCCGACCTACACGGACTTGTTCGTTGCAGTGCTGTTTCTGCTGATCGAGAACTGGCTGAGCAGACACGGCTGTGCCGCTTGATATCGGAATTCGCCATGGTGGGAGTTCCGGAATGACTGTCGCCAGACCTTCCATAAGCCAGCGTGGTCGAGGTCAATCGGCGACTTCTGCTTCCGAAACGCCCCCTCGCCTTCGGCCACCGTCAGACCGCCGAACTGCTCGATAACGGCCAGGCGATAGGCCATGATGTCGATGAAACAGCTTCGAAAACGCGGCTGCGGTCTCGTAGCCGACGCGACTCGCAATCCGTGCAATCCCCTCGTCGCTTGTTTCGAGAAGAAATGCGGCCTCCGACATTCGGCGTGCGATCAGATAACGATACATCGGCTCTCCAACGAGCTTGGTGAAGCGAGCCGAAAACGCCGACCGACCAAGCCCCACGCTTTGCCCGACGTCGCCAAGCGTCCAAGGTCGGTCCGGTCGTTCATGGATCAACTGAAGTGCCGGTCCTATGTGCGGGTCCGCCATCGCCCCCAGCCAACCGCCTTCCCCGGGGCCGAGAGACTTGATCCAGCTTCGCAACACCTCGACGAAGAGCACTTCTGTCAGTCGTGACAGTGCAACGCCTTGTCCGGGACGCGCGTGCGCCGCCTCGCTCACCATGCGTTGCAGAATCGCCTCGAGCCATCCTCCGTCTTCCGTCGGCTTGAGGAGAAGCAGTGGCGGAAGCAACTCCAAAACACTACCGCGCGAGGGCCGTGCCACAGTGAAATTGCCACAAATCATCGTCGCGTGCGGCTGCTCGCCGCCTCCGTGACGAATGAGCCCAAGACGCCCGTCCAGTCGATCGATATGGAGAATCGGTAACGGTTCGATCCGGCTGTCCGAGTAGATCACATGGGGCTCGCCACGCGTGACGACAACAAAGTCGCCCTCGGTCATGTGGAATTCTCGTCCACTTTCGAGCGCGAGGGTGGCCGAGCCACGGCTGAGATAGTGGAACAGGGCGTAGGGGCGCTTTGCCAACGCAAGATTCCAGGGATGGCCGAGCTCGAAGTGGAACAGCAAGGTTCCGCCCAGGCGAACGCGATCGAGCACTTCAGCGAGGATGTCCATCGTCCCGATGGTAGTACGGCGGACGGTCAGACACAATATTCGGACGATTGAGGCCTAACGTCCAAATGCTCCACGTACTAGTTGATCGCAAGTCGAGCCAACGGTTCGCGCGGCAACCATCACCCGAACGGCAGATGGGAGAACCGCGGCTGTTGCCGACACGCCTGCCCTTCCCCGGACCCGCGTCGTCCGTCATCTCAACAGGAGCAACCAATGCGAAATCTTTTACTCACCGTCGCCACCGTCCTCATGGCCGGAGCAGCAGTTGCCGCCCCCGCCCAATCAGCTCAGCTGCCCAAGGGGCCGGCCCACAATATCGTGCTCGTCCACGGCGCTTTCGTCGACCAGACGAGCTGGAAGCCGGTTGCCGATATCCTCACGAAGAAGGGCTACAATGTAACGCTCGTCGAAAACCCGCTCACCTCCCTGGCGGCGGACGTCGAGGCCACCAAACAGGCGCTCGCCAAACAGAACGGCAAGACCGTTCTCGTTGGCCACTCCTGGGGCGGTGTGGTTATCACGCAGGCAGGTGACGATCCCAACGTCTCGGCGCTCGTCTACGTCTCCGCATTCGCGCCTGACGTGGGAGAATCTCTGGCGAGCTTAGCCAAGAGCGGCCCGGCAACCGAAGGCGCCGCGGCGATTCATCCCGACGAAAAGGGCAACCTCTACATCGATCCCAAAGTGTTTCCTTCGGCAGTCGCGGCCGACCTTCCTCCGGAGATCGCCGAGTCCTTGGCAAACCATCAGCTCCCGTTGAACCACACCGCGTTCGAGGCTCCCGTCGACAAGGCAGCTTGGCACGACAAGCCGACATTCTATGTGATCAGCACCAAGG
>NZ_RZPF01000335.1:0-6629 GCF_004022735.1 Mesorhizobium sp. M7A.F.Ca.AU.001.01.1.1 | reverse complement strand
GCATCACCGACCTTGGCCAGGCGTTCGCCGAAACCACGCCAGCCGGCCACGTCGGATGGCCGCTGGTCGGGCATCAGGAAAGGACAGATGAGCAGCGTGATACCGAGTGCGTCGGCGGTTCTGCGCACGCCGTCAAAATCGTTCTCGAGCGCGTCGATCGAGAAATGCCCAGTCGGCATGGCAAGCCCGTTCCTGTCGAGCTCGGCGCGGAATGCCTGGGGATCATCATAGACGCCGCCGAAACCTTCGACCTGGGCGTAGCCGAGCTTGCCGAGCATGGCGAGCACACCGTCCCAGGGTTGGAAATTGCGGGCGCTGTAAAGTTGGAATGACCAATTCATCGTCTCTGTCCGTTTTGCTTGGGGATCGTCGTTGGAAGGTTGGTTCTCGGAAGCTAGATGCGTGTGCCGGTTGCGGTGTCGAAAAGCGAGGCGCGCATCGGATCGAATCCAAGCGTCACCGCCTCGTCGTTCTTGGGCGTGCGTTCCGAGGTCACTCGGACGCTGAAATTCTGCTGGGCAAGCTTCAGCCAGACCAGCGTGTCGGAGCCCATGGGTTCGACCACCTCGACATTGGCGGCCATCGAGAACGGCCAGCCGGTGCCGCTGTTCAGGCTGACATGCTCGGGCCTGATACCGAATGTGACGGGGCCGGGAGCCGGAGGCTTGGCAAAGTCGTAAGTGCCGAGCGGGATCTTGATATCCCCGGCCGCGAACCGCCAGCCGCCGTCGGCGTCTTCCAGGTGGCCATCGACGAAGTTCATTGCGGGCGAACCGAGAAAGCCGGCGACGAAGCGGTTGACCGGACGGTTGTAGATGGTCTGCGGCGCATCGAGTTGCTGGATGACGCCGCCCTTCATCACCGCGATGCGGTCGGCCAGCGTCATCGCCTCGATCTGGTCGTGGGTGACGTAGATCATGGTGTTCTGCAGCTTGCGATGCAGCAGCTTGATCTCGACGCGCAGTTCGGCGCGCAGCTTGGCGTCGAGATTGGACAGCGGCTCGTCGAACAGGAACACGTCGACATCGCGCACCAGCGCCCGTCCGATGGCGACGCGCTGGCGCTGGCCGCCGGAAAGTGCGGCCGGCTTACGCTGCAGCAGCGGTTCGATCTGCAGGATTTCAGCCGCCCGCGTGATCCGCTTGGCGATCTCTTCTTTTGGCGTGCCGGCGACACGCAGCCCGAAGGACAGGTTCTTCTCCACCGTCATTTGCGGATAGAGCGCATAGGACTGGAACACCATGCCAATGCCGCGGTCCTTGGGCTCTTCCCAGGTGACGTTCTTGCCCTTGATGAAGATGCGGCCTTCGGAAACGTCGAGCAGGCCGGCAATGCAGTTGAGCAAGGTCGACTTGCCGCAGCCGGACGGCCCGAGCAGCACGATGAACTCGCCATCGGCGACATCCAGATTGAGCGTCTCCAGGACGGTCACCGCGCCGAAATTCAGCGACAGGTCCTGGATCGAAACGCTGGTATCGTTGGCTGCCGTCATCGCCATCACCCCTTCACCGCGCCGGCGGCGATGCCACGTACGAAAAGCTTGCCGGAGATGAAGTAGACGATGAGCGGCACAAGCCCGGTCAGGATGGTTGCGGCCATATTGACGTTGTACTCCTTCACGCCTTGCACCGAATTGACGATGTTGTTGAGCTGCACCGTCATCGGATAGGTGTCGGGGCGGGTGTAGACGACGCCGAACAGGAAGTCGTTCCAGATGCCGGTCACCTGCAGGATGATGGCGACGACGAAGATCGGCAGCGACATCGGCAGCATGATGCGCAGGAAGATGCCCCAGAAGCCGGCACCGTCGACACGTGCCGCCCGGAACAGCTCCTCCGGCATCGAGGAGAAATAATTGCGGAACAGCAGCGTCAGGATCGGCATGCCGAAAATGGAATGGACGATCACCAGCCCGCTGAGGCTGCCATAGAGGCCGATCTCGCGCAGGATGATGACGATCGGATAGATCATCACCTGGTAGGGAATGAAGGCGCCGACGATCAGGATGATGAAGAACGTATCGGCGCCCTTGAAGCGCCAATTGGCCAGTGCATAACCGTTCACCGAGGCGATGGCGATCGACAGCAGCACTGACGGCACGGTGATGCGCACCGAATTCCAGAAGCCGCGCGAGAGCCCGTCGCAGTTAAGGCCGGTGCAGGCAGTCGACCACGCTTTGACCCACGGTTCGAAAGTGATCTCGAGCGGCGGTGAGAAGATGTTGCCGAGCCGGATCTCCGGCATGCCCTTGAGCGAGGTGACGACCATGACGTAGAGCGGCAAGAGGTAGTAGACCGCCATGACGAACAATGTGCCGTATAGGAAGACGTTGCGGCGCGAAATCACGCGGCGCGGCTTCGGGCCGTAGGGATCGGTGATGCCCTGGCGCGCGCCGGCGGCGGTGCTTGCTTGAGCGGTGATGTCTGCCATGCTCATTTGCGCCGCCCGAACTCGAGATAGGCCCAGGGCACGATGACGATCACCACCGAGAGCAGCATCATGGTCGAGGCAGCAAAGCCCTGGCCGAGGTTCTGGGCGAAGAACATATAGTCGTAGACGTATTTGGCCGGCACTTCGGAGGCGATGCCTGGGCCGCCGCTGGTCTGGGCCACGACGAGGTCATAGACCTTGACGATGCCGGCAGCGATGATGACGAGCGTGGTGATGAAGACCGGCCGCATCATCGGGATGACGATGAACAGATAGGTCTTCCACATCGGGATCCCATCCACCCGCGCCGCCTTCCAGATGTCCTCGTCAATGCCGCGCAGGCCAGCCAGCATCAGGCACATGATGAGCCCTGTGCCTTGCCACAGCGCCGCGATCGATATGCCGTAGATGACGATGCTGGAATTGTAGAGCGGGTCGAAGCTGAAGCTCGTCCAGCCTAAGTCACGGACCACATGCTGGATGCCGAAATCCGGATTGAGCAGCCACTGCCAGACCAGGCCGGTGACGATGAAGGAGAGCGCGAAAGGATAGAGGAAGATGGTGCGCAACGTGTCCTCGAAGCGGATCTTCTGATCGAGCAGTGCTGCAAGCAGGAAGCCGATGACCAGCGAGAACACCAGCGAGATCGCGCCGTAGATCAGCAGGTTCTCGATCGAGATCAGCCAGCGCGGCGTCGCCCACAGCCGGTAATATTGGTCGAGCCCGACGAAATTCAGCCGCGGCAAGAGCTTCGAATTGGTGAAGGAATAGAGCACCGTCCAAACGGTGCCGCCGACGAAAACCACCATGGCGGTGAGGATCATCGGGATCGAGGCGACCTTCGCATTGAGGTTGCGGAACAGAAGGTTGGGGCGTTCGCTCTTGCTCATCTCGTCAGCCGGCTGGGTAAGGGCGGTGCATTCCCGGCCCTGCATTCGCAAGGCCGGGAGCGAGGTGGCTTGCCGCCAGCGTCAGTCCGCCGAAGCGATGAGGTCGGCGAAGCGCTTCTGTGCGTCTTCGACGGTCAATTCCGGCTTGGCGAAGAATTCGGCGAAAAGGTCTTCCTTCTGCTTCTGGGTGTCCTGCGAAAGCAGTTGGTCCGTCCATGGAATGACGGCGCCCTTGGCGAGGATGGCGAGGCCTTTCTTCATGCAGTCGTTCGCCGCGTTGAGATCGACGTCGCCGCGCACCGGCAGGGAACCCTTCTTCAGATTGAAGGCAACCTGCGTCTTGGGATCGAGCAGCGTCTCGGCCAGCACCTCCTGCGCCTTGCTCTTGTCGGCATCCTTGAGCAGCGGGAAGTAGAAGGCGTCGCCGCCCGTGGCTATGACCTCGTTCAGCCCAAGGCCCGGCAGGCAGGTATAGTCCTTGCCGGCGGTCTTGCCGGCAACCTGGAACTCGCCCTGTGCCCAGTCGCCCATGATCTGGCCACCCGCCTTGCCGGTGATGACCAGGTTGGTCGCCTGGTTCCAGTCCTGCACATTGGTGTCCTTCGCCATCTTGCGGGCATCGTCCGCGGCCTTGAAGACCTTGGCGACTTCGGGCCCGGCGGCGAACTTGGCATCCTTGTCCTTGTAGACCTTGAGGAACGTGTCCGTGCCGCCCACAGCCGCAAGCAGCACGTCGAAGGCACCGGAGGATTGCCAGGCTTGCCCGCCGACGGCGAGCGGGATGATGCCGGCCTTCTCCAGTGCCGGCGCTGCCGCCACGAATTCATTCCAGTCCTTCGGCAACGGCACGCCGGCCTTCGCGAAGGCTTCGTTGGACAGCCACAGCCACTGCCAGGAATGGATGTTGACGGGCACGCAATAGATCTTGCCGTCGATGGTGCAGCCGTCGAGCAGGCTCTTCGGCCGCACGACATCAGTCCACTTGCCCTTGGTGGCGACGTCGGTGAGGTCGCGCATCAGGCCGGCCTGCACCAACTCTTCCGCCTGCCGGCCGTGGTTGAACTGCGTGGCGCCCATCGGATCGCCACCGGTGATGCGGCTGATCATGATCGGCCGCGCCGTGCCGCCGGAGCCGGCAATGGCGCCGTCCACCCAGTGGTTGCCGGTCGCATCGAATGCCTTGGCAAGTTCCGCAACCGCCGCGGCCTCGCCGCCTGAAGTCCACCAATGGGTGACTTCCAGGTCCGTCGCGGCCGCCTGGCCGGCAAATTGCAGTGCAGCCGTCGCCGCCAGGGCAGCGGTCAAAAATCTGTATCGCATTTCGGCTCCTCCCAGAATCTGAAACGTTACAGATTTTCGATACGGCAATTGCGCGGGCTGTGCAACCCATCAACGAAGCGCCCTCGATATTTTTTCGGGCCGCGAACAAATCCGCCTGAATGATCGCGCTTCTCATGCACTGCAGCATGGTTTGCTGCGGCGCAAACACCGAAATGCCGCCTGATACGGGCAAAAGGCGGCGGCAGGGCGATTTCTCCTGGAATCCCAATGCGTTTCGCAAAAAGAACCATCCACCTCGTGACGAGGACATACATCTCGATACTGGCAATCTGTAACGTTTCAGTATATTGACGCTTTGCCGGGGCTGGGACGCATATCGTATCGCTATGACGGCGATTGCCGACATGGCCCGCGGCTGCTATGCGCCTGACGGGCGGGACGAATGGACAGACAGCGTACGGACAAGAACGGGGAGAACTCGGCACAGGGACGGCCGACGTTGAAGACGCTTGCCTTCATGACCGGGCTCGGCGTCACCACCGTGTCACGCGCCTTGAAGGATGCCCCGGAAATCGGCGCCGAAACCAGGCGCCGCGTCCAACTCGTCGCCAAGCAGATCGGCTACCGGCCGAACCGCGCCGGCGTGCGTCTGCGCACCGGCAGGACCAATGTCATCAGCCTCGTGCTCAACACCGACCGCGAGATCATGAGCTTCGTCTCGGACATCATCTACGGCGTTTCGGAAGTGCTCGCCGAAACGCCCTATCACCTGATCGTCACGCCTTATTCCCGCTCGCAGGATCCGATGGAGCCGATCCGCTATCTCGTCGAGACCGGCTCGGCCGATGGCGTCATCATCTCGCGCACCCAACCGAACGATCCACGCGCCCGCTACATGCTCGAGCACGGCATGCCCTTTGCCACGCATGGCCGCACCGACATGGGCCTGGTCCACCCCTACCATGACTTCGACAACCATGTATTCGCGATGGAAGCCGTGCGCCGCCTGGCGAGCATGGGCAGGCGCAAGCTGGCGCTTCTGTCGCCGCCACCCGGGCTGACCTATTATGGCCACACGCTGAACGGCTTTGCCGATGCGCTGAGCGAGGTCGGCGCCAGCGAAATTCCGTTCAACACCGTTTCCATCGATCACACGATCGAGCAGATCAGGACCAGGACCGCGCAGGTGATGCGCCGCGAGAACAGGCCGGACGGCTTCGTCAGCAGCGCTGCCGCCGCGACACTGGCTATCGTCGCCGGCATCGAAGATGCCGGCCTCAAACTTGGCCGCGACGTCGATGTCGTGTCCAAGCAGTCGTCGGACCTGTTGCACCTGTTCCGGCCGGAATTGCTCGTCGTCAACGAGAACTTCCGCCTGGCCGGCTCCGATCTCGCCCGCTCCGTGCTCGGCTGGATCGGCGGCGCCGCACCCGGCTCGCTGCAGCGCCTGGTCGCCACCAGCGAGGTTCAGGCGTTCAGACCCCCGGTTTCCGTTTAGGCTCTTGGGCCGGCTTGTCAGCCAGCCGCACCGCTTCCCCACGGCCCATGGAACGCGCCTTTGTCGTCGATACGCTCGAAGCCGTGCGCGCCGAAGAAGTCGCGTTGCGCCTGGATCAGGTTCGAGGTGCCGCGGCCCTGGCGATAGCTGTCGAAATAGGCAAGTGCGGAAGACAGCGCCGGAACCGGCGAGCCGGCCTCCGAAGCCCTCGCCACGATGCGGCGCAGCGACGGATGCGCTTCCTGCATCAGCGAGATGAAGGCCGGCGCCATCAGAAGGTTGGTCGAGGCGCCGCCCTTGCTGAAGGCTTCCGCCATGGTGTCGAGCATCTGCGAGCGGATGATGCAGCCGGCGCGCCAGATCCTGGCGATGGTCGGCATCGGCAGGTTCCAGTTGAATTCCTTCGACGCGCCGCTCATCACCGCAAAACCTTGGGCGTAGGCGGCGATCTTGCCGGCGAACAGCGCCAGTTCCAGATCTTTCAGCAAGGCGTCCTTGTCACCGGAAATCTTCGTCACGCCGATGTTGCC
>NZ_RZPF01000334.1:0-6653 GCF_004022735.1 Mesorhizobium sp. M7A.F.Ca.AU.001.01.1.1 | reverse complement strand
GCCCTTGCATATCCGTGGTGAGCCGGCACGGCAAACGCCGCGATGACGCATGGCCGGGTCGCGGCCGCCATTGCTGCCCGCCAGTGGCCTTCGCCGAACTATTCCTCCGTCGGCATATGCAGATACATCGACTGGATGCCGACACGGCCCGGTCCGGTGAATCGGTTGACGATGAAATTCATGTTGGCGCCGAAGAAGCCGCTCGACAGGCGATCGATCTTGGTCTCCATCCTGACCGAGGCATCCTTGAACAGCCAGCCGCCTGGTTCGATGTCGATGGTTTCGCCGGCGGCGAGCGTCTTTTCGAAGACGTTGCCATAGCCGTGCAGCCAGACGATGCCATCGCCGGAATCACCGCGAAAGCGGTCGATGAAAAAGCCGCTCTGGCCGAACAGCATCGTCGCCAGGCCGCGCACCCGTTCGAAGGTGTAGTCGACATTGCCGGTGGCGGCGAGAAACTGGTGCTCGCGCACCTGGATCTCTTCGCCGTGCCTGAGATGGATCGGCACGATGTGGCCCGGCCCATCGCGGCTGAAGGCAACGATGCCCGCCCCCGACGCCTCGGTGACGAAGATCTGCATGCCGGCCATCATCCGCTTCAGCGCGCCCTTCAGCGATTTCAGGCCGATGGTGATGGTGGAATTCTTCCACAAAAGGATGTGGTGCTCGAAATAGACCGGCATGCGCGTGACATCGACCGAAAGCACCGGCACCAGCTCGCCCGCTATATGATAGGTGACGCCGCCAAAGGTCTCGTCCGACACCTGTGTCGGCATCAGTTCCGGCAAGCTTGGCATGACGATTCCCCAAGCTGCCTCGCATGCCACCGGTCAAACACCGATCATGGCTGGGGTCAGCGGCCACAGCTTTGCGCTCGATATTTGCGCCGTCAAATGAAAGCCGTGTGCTCGAGGGTCCACTCGCAACAACGTGATGCAATCGCGCGATCATCGAGCGCTCAGGCGGTCAGCATCCGCTCAAGAATCAACGCAGCAATACCGGACTGCGCCGGCCCATAATTGTCGGCCCGGCCAATCTCGGCAAAGCCGTTGGCCAGATAGAAGGCGACCGCACGCCTGTTCTGCTCCACGACCTCGATGCGTAGAGAGCGGGCTTCCGGAAAATTCTCGATCACCTCATCGAGCAACATCCCGCCGATGCCCCGGCCTTGCAGGTCGGGTGCGACATGGAGCTGTTGCAGGTCGACCACGGTGCCGCCTTCGACGCTTTCGGCATAGGCGACGCCGCCGATGCGCTTGCCGTCGTCGGCGACCAGGAATTCGGCATTCGGCCGCTCAAGGCTAGCTCTCAATTTCGCCGGCGAACACCAATCCTCGATGACCCGGTCGATCCGATCAGGGCCATAGACCGCGTCATAGGTCGTGTGCCAGGTTTCGACCAGCAGCGCCCGGATGGCCGTCAGATCACGTTCACCTGCGGTGCGGACAAACACCGCGCTACTCGATGCCCAGCTTGGTCTTGACGAGGTCGTTGACCGCTTGTGGATTGGCCTTGCCGCCGGTCACCTTCATCACCTGGCCAACGAACCAACCGGCCATGCTCGGCTTGGCGCGCGCCTGTTCGACCTTGTCGGGGTTGGCTGCAATCACCTCGTCTACGGCCTTCTCGATGGCGCCGGTGTCGGTGACCTGCTTCATGCCACGGCTCTCGACCAGCTGGCGCGGATCGCCGCCCTCATTCCAGACGATCTCGAACAGGTCCTTGGCGATCTTGCCGGAAATGGTGCCGTCCTTGATCAGATCGATGACCGCGCCAAGCTGCTCGGGGGAAACCGGAGCGTTTTCAATGTCTTTTCCGGCCTTGTTCAATTGCCCGAGCAGATCGTTGATGACCCAGTTGGCGGCGAGCTTGCCGTCGCGGCCGGCGGCCACCTTCTCGAAATAGTCGGCGATCGGCTTTTCCGAAACCAGGATCGAGGCGTCATAGACCGACAGGCCGAGCGACGCGATCAGCCGCGCCTTCTTGTCGTCTGGCAGTTCCGGCAATTCCTTGGCCAGCGCATCGACATAGGCCTGGTCGAATTCCAGCGGCAAGAGGTCCGGATCGGGGAAGTAGCGGTAATCATGCGCCTCTTCCTTGGAGCGCATCGAACGCGTCTCGCCCTTGACGGCGTCGAACAGCCGCGTCTCCTGGTCGATCTTGCCGCCATCCTCGAGAATGGCGATCTGCCGGCGCGCCTCGTAGTCGATGGCCTGGCCGATGAAGCGGATCGAGTTGACGTTCTTGATCTCGCAGCGCGTGCCGAACTCGCCGCCCGGCTTGCGCACCGAAACGTTGACGTCGGCGCGCATCGAACCTTCGTCCATGTTGCCGTCGCAGGTGCCGAGATAGCGCACGATGGTGCGCAGCTTGGTGACATAAGCCTTGGCTTCGTCGGCCGAGCGCATGTCGGGCTTGGAGACGATCTCCATCAGCGCCACGCCGGAGCGGTTGAGGTCGACATAGGACATGGTCACATGCTGGTCGTGCATCGACTTTCCGGCATCCTGCTCCAGATGCAGCCGCTCGATGCCGACTTCGATGTCCTCGAATTCGCCCTGACGATCGGGGCCAACGGAAACGATCACCGTGCCCTCGCCGACGATCGGCTGCTTGAACTGCGAGATCTGGTAGCCCTGCGGCAGGTCTGGATAGAAGTAGTTCTTCCGATCGAAGACCGACTTGTGGTTGATCTGCGCTTTCAGCCCAAGGCCGGTGCGGATCGCCTGCTTGACGCATTCCTCGTTGATGACCGGCAGCATGCCGGGCATCGCCGCATCGACCAGGCTGACATTGGCGTTGGGCGCCGCGCCGAAAGCGGTCGAGGCGCCGGAAAACAGCTTTGCTTCCGATGTAATCTGGGCATGGACCTCGAGGCCGATGATGATCTCCCAGTCGCCGGTGGCACCGGAAACAAGGCGCTTGGCGTCGGGCGTGCGGGTGTCGATGAGGGACATGGTGGCCTGCGTATTGGAACTGCGGATAATGCGTTTCGCACACTTTGGTGTGCAACTTCGCTAGTGCAAACCGCCAAAAGAGACAAGCGCCCAAAAAACACAAGCGCAAAGCCGCGGACTGGCCTTTTCAGCTGCGTTCGCCTATGGGAGGTCCATTCCAATGGAGAGTGGATGTCCACTTACGCTCAGTCCCGGTAAGGCCCTGACCTCCTGGCGAGGCAGGGCAGAAAACCTGAAACCCCGTGCCGCGAAGCTTCGCGGCGGCGGCATTTTTTGTTTTCCCGGAAAACTCTCACATGGATATTTCGCGCAGCGCATGACCCCGAAAATCGGTATCGATTTTCGGAAAGGATCATGCGCCAAATCATAAGTGCCACAGCGTCCTTTGCGCGTGCAAGAGGACGCGCGGCGCTGTGGAAACAGCGCATCCTGCACCTGCTCGCGCAGGGCGGACGCATTGAAATCGAAAAGAACGAGAAGAAACGGATCGCCTCCGTCAAATGCCTGACCCGCGACGGCTGGCATTATCCGGGCGTCGATCTCGAGCTGTTTCGAAAACTGAAGCGGAAGAAGGCTGTTTCTTCGTCTGACGGTGGACCCTACCGCATCACCCGGCGCGGGCTCGCACTCGTCCGCTCCGAACTCGACAACAGGTAACCACGGCTCCGCCGGTCGGTTCTCCGGCCGGCGGTTCGCCTCACCGCTCAGGCGGTGGCGATGTAGGCTCTGATCTCGTCGGCCTCGCGCTCGACATCCTCGATGCGGCGCTTGACCACGTCGCCAATGGACACGATGCCATCGAGCATGCCGTCCTTTTCCACCGGCAGATGGCGGAAGCGGCCTCGGGTCATGATCTCCATCACCTCGTTGACGGTGTGGTTTTCGTTGCAGATCTTCACTTTCGGCGTCATCGCCGAACGCACGGGGATATCGAGCGCGGCTCCACCTTCGCGGGCGACAACCCGGACGATATCGCGCTCTGACAGGATGCCGACGATCTTGCGATCGCCATTGGTGATGACCAGCGCCCCGATCTTGTGCTCTGCCAGGATACGGATGGCTTCGCTAAGCTTTTCGTTCGGCCCGAGCGTCAACACGTCATGGCCTTTTCTCTCGAGAATTGCCTTAACCGTCATGGCGTCCTCCTCTGCTTTGCCTGCCGGTTCCTGCCCTGACCGGCCTTCACGTAAGAGTGAACATCGTGCGCCGTGATCGGTTGCATTTCAAGTGTGGTGGTCGGCCGTCTCCCATTCGGGCGCCTGCCATCGCCTGTCGAACCAGCGCAGGCCGAAGAAGCCGGCGACAAAGCCGCCAATATGGGCCTCCCAGGCGATCTGGCCGTCTACCCCCGGGGCAAAACCGAGCAGGCCGGTGGCGAGATTGATGACCATCCACATGGCAAGGAAAATCACGACACCGCGCAAGCGCAACACGAATGCGATCGGCAGCACCGGGCCGGCGAAGGCGGCCTTGCCGGCCGAACGATCGGTGCGGAAGCCAAAACGCGCCGCAGCCCCCATCATGCCTGATATCGCACCGGAAGCCCCGACCAGCGGCGCCTCACCGTAAGGATGCAGTGCCCAGAAAAGCGCGACCGAAGCCAGCCCGGTTGCGGCAAAGAACAGCGCGAACCACAGCGTTCCCAGACGGTTTGCCAATGGTGAGCCAAACGCGGCGAGCCACACCATGTTGATGGCGATATGGGCAAAGCCGCCATGCATGAACGCGTAGGTGAAGGGCCGCGAAAACAGGAACCAGTCGAAGCCGTATTGCCCGGTGTAGAGAACGGGGATGAAGGCCCCGTCATACAGCAATGTCATCTGCTGGGATTCGCTCAACACATATTGCTGCAACAGATAGACGACGACGCAGATGCCGATCACCGCCAGCACGACGGGCGGCAGGTTGAACACCGGCTCGCGCCGCGGCTCGGGCGCGCCCTCGACCGGGTCGGCTTCCGAGGGAATTACCGGTTCACTCATTTGAAATTGCACTCACTGCGGGATTCCAGGTTCGAGCATCTAGATTAACGCGGACCGAACAGCAAACCGCGAATCATCTGGCGCGAATCAAAAAAGAAGCCGTTCAAGGTTTCCCTTGAACGGCCGGTCGAGCCCCCTGCTCCCCTAAAACTCTGACTGAAGTGCTGCCGATCGTCGCGAAACGACCGCTTCTGGAGTGGTTTTTGTGTGCCACGGGGCTGGCTCAGACGCAACGTAAACCACTTGTTAACCTTAACGACCCCGACCCGTGAACAAGTGTTAACGACGCTGGCACGCTTCCTGCTCCGCAACGCATGTAGGTCCTCGGAGGGCGCCCTTCTGTTCACCGATGGGACATCAGACGACAGATTGCGCGGAGCAGCATAGCATGAACCAGAATGGATCGATCACGCTGTTCCAATATTGGAACCGCCTGCGTGATGGACGCCCCGCCCCGAAGCGTTCGGAGGTCGAACCGGCCGACATCAAGTCGCTGCTGGCCGACACCTTTATCCTGGAACGTGACACGCGCGGACAGGCCGTATTCCGGCTGGCCGGCACGAGGCTTTGCGCCTGCTACGGCCGCGAGCTCAAGGGGTTTTCCTTTCCATCGCTGTGGCGCGAGAAGGACCAGCGGCTCGTCTCGCGCCTGATCCATGGCGTGTTCGAGCAGAAATCGGTCGTGCTCATCAGCTATGAGGGCTTCAGCCGCAACGGGCGCTCCAATAAGTTCGAACTGCTTGCCCTGCCGCTGGACGGCGGCGTCGAAAATCCGCGCTGCCTGGGCGTCATCAGCGCCGTGGAGAAACCCTTCTGGCTGGGTGCCGATCCGATCACCGATGCGTTGATCGATTCAATCCGCGTCATAGATCCGGAGAAGGAGCTTCTGAACAATCGCCCGGCGATCGATGTTCCCTCGCTTGTTCCCGATGAACTTGGGGCACCCGAGACGATCTCGGCGCTCGGCCGGGTGCGTCGCATCCGTCATCTCGTCGTCTTCGATGGCGGGCGCGAGGAATAGTCCGCTGTTTTTTGAGACCTGATGCACGTCGCCCAAAACTGCGCGGCGGTTTTGGCACCACGGCCTGCAAAAAGGAAAACGCTGGAGCGCCCGCTTTTCCCCTTTGTTAACCCGCTTTGTTGTACTTCTGTGATGAAGTTCCTCGCATCGGCGCGCGGGATGCCAAACGGGGTGTAGGCAGTCATGAGGTCAGCGGCGGTCGACTATGCGCCGTCCCAAGCTGAAAGGCGAAACTTTCAGCGCGTCCGGGTTAAAATTTACGGACGCTTCATGCTGGAAGACCGCACCGAACATCCCTGCCAGGTCGTCGACATGTCACCGGGCAATGTCGCGTTTCGCACCGACCGCATCGGCATGCCCGGCGAAAAAATCATCGCCTACATCGATCATATCGGCCGCATCGAAGGCGTCGTCACACGCACCCTGCAGGACGGTTTCGCAATGACCGTCATTGCGTCGGATCGCAAGAAGGACAAGCTGGCCGCGCAATTGACCTGGCTGGCCAACAAGCATGAACTCGACCTGCCGGAAGATCGCCGCCACGAGCGCGTCGCACCGCGCAATCCGACAAGCGTGCTGCAGCTCACCGACGGCCGCCAGTACCAGTGCCGCATCATCGACCTTTCGCTCTCCGGCGCCGCTGTCGAAATCGACGTCAAACCGGCGATCGGCATCCAGGTCATGCTTGGCACC
>NZ_RZPF01000333.1:0-6717 GCF_004022735.1 Mesorhizobium sp. M7A.F.Ca.AU.001.01.1.1 | reverse complement strand
TTCGAGAATGGCACGGTGTTCCTGCACATGAAGGGTGCCTGCGCCGGCTGCCCGTCATCGACGGCGACGCTGAAGCACGGCATCCAGAACCTTCTGCGCCATTTCGTGCCGGAAGTGCAGCAGGTCGAGCAGGTCTCCTGACGCCCGTTTTGACAATTCTACCCTGCTGACCGTCTGGTCCGATTTCTTCGCTTCCGGCGCATCGGTCAGAAGGAACTCCAAAATGATCTACGAACTTCGGGTTTACCGGGCTCTGCCGGGACGCTTGCCGGCGCTTCTTGATCGCTTCGACAAGATCACGCTCAAATTATGGGAAAAGCACGGTATCCGCCAAGCGGGTTTCTTTACCACGCTGATCGGAGCTTCGAACAACGAACTGACCTACATGCTGGCATGGGAATCGCTGGCCGAACGCGAAGAGCGCTGGACGGCGTTCGTGAAGGACCCTGCCTGGACGCAGGCGCGGGAAGACTCCGAGCGTGATGGCCAGATCACCGAGACAATCATCAACCAAATTTTGGTACCCACCGCGTTCTCGGCGGTGTCCTGACCGCCGAGCAGGCGTCGCATCGCGCAAACAACAAAAAACCGGGCCGAATTGCCCGGTTTTCTGCTTGGGACGTCCGTTGTTGCCTAGACGGTCCGCGTACGAAAACTGCCTCTAGAGAACGATGACCTTGGCGCCGACCGAGGCGCGGTCATAGAGGTCGATAATGTCCTGATTCATCAGCCGGATGCAGCCAGACGACATCGCCTTGCCGCTCGAATTCCATTCGGGGCTGCCATGCAGGCGATAGCCTGAATCACCGCCCTTGTTGAACAGGTACATGGCGCGCGCGCCGAGCGGGTTCTTCAGGCCCGGCTCCATGCCGCCGGCAAACTTTTCCAATTCCGGCTGGCGCTGGATCATCTGCCTCGGCGGCGTCCAGGTCGGCCATTCGCGCTTGAGCGCAATGTGGGCGGTGCCATGCCACTCGAAGCCCTCGCGGCCGACGCCGATGCCGTAGCGAATGGCCCTTCCGTCGCCCTCGATGAAATAAAGGAACTTGTTCTGCGTATCGACGATGATCGTGCCCGGCTTTTCCGGGCTATCGTAGTTCACTTCCTGCCGATGGTACTTCATCGGCACTTTCTCGATCGGGATGCGCGGCAGCTGATAACCGGCGTCGGTGACCGCGCCGTAGTCGTTGGAGAAGATCTGCGAGCCGATGGTGCTGCAACCGGCGATAGCAGTGGAGAGCGCCAGTGCGGCGATGATTGCAAACGACTTCATGCGCATCAGGTGATCCGGTGCCCCGCCCAAACTCGGCGGCACGAGTCGGCCGCTCTCTCATCATCATTCATGCTGGCATTTGCTTTGCTTGCCAAGCGCGCGATGCCTATATGCCTGCCTTGACGTACCGGTAAGCGTATCACTATGGCATTTTGGCAACAGGACTCACAGGATTGTGAAGCAAATTCAAGGGGCCTGCTCCATGGGTTCCTGGAAATCGAGGAGAACCGTCATGAATGTCGGTGACGCCGCCCACCGCTCCGGCCTGCCGGCCAAGACCATCCGTTACTATGAAGAGATCGGCCTGATCGCCCCGGCACGCGCCGCCAACGGCTACCGCGATTATTCCGGAGACGACATCCATCGGCTGGCCTTCCTGCGCCGCGCGCGCAATCTCGGCTTTTCCATCGACGATTGCCGCCAGCTGATGGCGCTTTACCAGGATCGCAGCCGCGCCAGCCAAAACGTGCGCGAAATCGCCGCCGCCCATGTCACGGCGATCGAGGAGAAAGTGCGCGAGTTGCAGTCGATGCGCTCGACGCTGCAGAAACTGATTCATGCCTGTCACGGCGACGAAAGGCCGGATTGTCCGATCCTTGATGACATGGCGGGCGCGGCATTGCCTAGCGACAAGGGCGCCTCTGCGCCTGCATAATGACCGTATGTCGACGACGCCCGAAGCCTGGTCGACTCCTGCCGGGAGGACATCCGCAATGGTCTCGATGACCGTCGAACTGCGCAATGTGGAGGACACGCGAGCCGCCATGGGCTGGGCCGGCGGCCACACGATCATCGTCGACCGGCCCGAAGGCAAGGCCGGCGGCATGGGCCTGGGCTTCAATGGCGGCCAGTTGCTTGCCCTGGCGATCGGCGGCTGCTTCTGCAACGATCTTCGCTACGTCGCCGAGGAAATGGGCGTAACGCTCGACAAGATCGCCGTGACCGTGACGCTGAACCTCGAAGGCAAGCCTTTGCTCGCGACCTCGTCAACCATGGCGGTTTCATGCACGACGCTGGACGGCTCCGACCCGGCCGAGATCATTACAAGGGCCGCGGCGATTTCCACGGTCAGCAACTCCCTGCGCCAGGGCGTGTCGGTGAGCATTGAAACGGCCGCAACGACGGCCGGCTTGTCGGAGGAATGATCCCCGGGAACAGGCGCATTGGCCGCGTGGATTGTCAGAGATCGCCAAAAAAGGCCCGCCGCCGGCACGGCAGAGCGATTGACCCAATTTTCTTCGGCATCTGGGCGCGTCAATCAGCCGCTCTATGTCTTCCCTTGTCGCAATGATCAACGATGGAGGTTGGCATGGATCGGCGATTGTTTCTGACTGGAATGCTTGGGCTGGCAGGGGCTGCGACCGTCGTCGCAATCGCGCGTCCTGCCACCGCCTTGGCCGGCATCCCGAATACGGGGCCCGGCATTCTCGACGAGCTCGACAAACCGTCCGACGATATTCTCGACCCGGATGGTCCCGGTGTCCAGGATGGCGTCGAGTTGGTGCGGCACCGCAGATGGCACCGCCGCCGTCGCCGACGCGGGTGGAGGCGGGTCTGCCGTCGCTATTGGCGCAATGGCTATTGGCGCCGCAGATGTTTCCGCAGATCCTTCTGGATCCACTTCTGACGAGACCAGCAACGCGAAGGTCCCGGCGCCCGCCGGGGCCTTCGCTATCGCTGCGGGCTTCAATCAATCGGCAAAAAAAGGCCCGCCGCCCCTCGGCAGCGGGCAGGTCCTGGAGTGCCGGGGGATCAACCCGGCATGGGATCAACGAGCGGATCACCGGTTGGTTGCAGGGATCGGCCCGGTAGCCTTCCTTTGGGTGGACCGCCACCGGGCCTGACCGGAGCGGGGTGTATTGGGGGAGCCCCGGCTGCTTCCAAAATATCACTTTTCTCTTATATTCGCTTTAGCTAATTTACATAAAGCCATGCATCACCCGCAGATGGGGTGCGCACTTCACGAAAGTGTCGAAGTGACGTCTCCCTGCTTATGCCATTCGGAATTCGCGGAACCAAAGCGGTTGCATCTGACTTTGGTTGGTGACGCGCAAAGACTTTTTCGCTGCTATCTTAAAGTTACCAAATGGAAATTGACCGGCGCAGCATATCAAGTCGATTTGCGCTGACGATCTCTCTGTTTTTCCAGGAACTGCTTGGCGTGCTCCGCCCAATCAGCCGTGGTGACTTTATGCTCCTGAACGGACTTTCTGAAAGCCTTGCGCAGAGCATCAAGGTCAAAGGCCCACAGTTGTTCACCATCAGTGCTGTTCAATTTTGTGCCGCCCGTCCCCATGAGAACGATGGTGTGCACCACAAGCTCAATCTTTCAAGGATCAATGCCTGACTTCTTTTGGGTATATCCGGGTATATCGAATATACAATCGCCTGCATAAAACAGGTTCAAACCGTGAACAGAATCTGGCATGGTGCCTGGCATGCCGATCATCTCGCCCATCCCAATCAACCCTCTCATCGACGGTCGCCAGTCCGAACGCGCCATGCTGGTGCGGCGCGGTGTGCAGCGGCTGCTCATGGATATGGGCGCGCATGTCTTGCCCGAACTGTCGCTGGCCACCGGCCGCCGTGCCGACCTCGTCGCTTTGACCCGGCAGGGCGATATCTGGATCATCGAGATCAAATCCTCGATCGAGGATTTCAGGGTCGACCGCAAATGGCCCGACTACCGGCTGCATTCCGACCGCTTCTTCTTCGCCACCCATCCCGGCGTACCCTCGGAGATCTTCCCGCACGAATGCGGCTTCATCCTTTCCGACGGCTATGGCGCCGAGATCCTGCGCGATGCGCCCGAGCACCGCATGGCAGCGGCAACGCGCAAGGCGCTGATGCTGCGGATCGCGCGGGCCTGCGCTTCGCGGCTGCTGGCGGCGGAGCTTGCCGGCGTGTCGGTGCCGGCGCTGGAGGGTGAGAGCGAGTAGCGGCGTCCTTCAGTCTATGGCCGGCTCTCCTCTTCGCCGTCCTCCACGCCACCCCTAGCGGACGCCATGAGCAGCACGGCAGCGCCCAGGATGGCGGCGATGAAGGAGCCGGCGAGGATGCCGACCTTGACCGCGTCCTGCAGCGCCACGTCGCCGGCGAAGGCGAGCAGGCCGATGAACAGGCTCATGGTGAAGCCGATGCCGCACAGCAGCGATATGCCGATCATGTGCGTCCAGCCGGCATTGGCGGGTAGGTCGGCAAGACCGAGCCTGATGGCAAGTGCCGAGGAGCCGAACACGCCGACCAGCTTGCCGACCACCAGGCCGGCGGCGACACCCAGCGTCAACGGCTCGATCAGCGCGCCAAAGCTCAGGCCGGCGAGCGAAACGCCGGCATTGGCAAAGCCGAAGATCGGGATGACGACGAAAGCCACAATCTTGTGCAGGCCGTGCTCGAGCCGGTGCAGCGGCGAACGGTCCAGATCGTGACCGATCCCGGCGGAGCGCTCAAGCGGGATGGTCAGCGCCAGCGCCACGCCGGCAAGCGTTGCATGGACGCCAGATTTCAGCACCAGAACCCACAGGACGACGCCCAGAACGAGATAGGGCACAAGCGTCATCACCCGCATGCGGTTGAGCACGACAAGCGCGGCAATGATTGCGAAGGCGGCACCCAGATAAGCCAGCGACAAGCCGCTGGTGTAGAAGATGGCGATGATGATGACGGCACCGAGGTCGTCGATGATGGCCAATGCTGTGAGGAACACCTTCAGCGAAGCCGGCACGCGGCTGCCGAGCAGCGACAGCACGCCGAGCGCAAAAGCTATGTCGGTGGCGGTCGGGATCGCCCAGCCGGACAGGGCGGCCGCATTGTTGCGGTTGACGGCGACATAGACGAGTGCCGGAACCAGCATGCCGCCGGCGGCGGCGATGCCGGGCAGCACGCGCCGAGGCCAGGTGGAGAGCTGGCCGTCCAGCATCTCGCGCTTGATCTCCAGCCCGACGAGCAGGAAGAACACCGCCATCAGCCCGTCATTGACCCAGTGCGAGACGCTGAGCGGGCCGAGATAGGCGTGGAGCACGGAGAAATAGGTTTCGGCGAGCGGCGAGTTGGCGACGATCAACGCAAGTGCCGCCGCCGCCATCAGGATGATGCCGCCGGCCGCTTCGCTATCGAGAAATTCGCGGAAGACGGAAATCGGCCGCTGCTTCAGATCCTGCATGTCGCCTCCGTCATGCCGCCTGTTTCGGCGGGTTTCAATCGGCAAGATGGCAAACGGTGGCCTTAACGCGGCGCGCGCTTTGCCAGTATGCGCTGCAAGGTGCGACGGTGCATGTTGAGCCGGCGCGCTGTCTCGGAGACGTTGCGCTCGCACATCTCATAGACGCGCTGGATATGCTCCCATCGGACGCGGTCGGCCGACATCGGGTTTTCCGGCGGCGCCGCGCGCTCGCCGGCGGTGCGGGTGAGTGCGGCGAAGATATCATCGGCGTCGGCGGGCTTGGAGAGATAATCGACCGCACCGAGCTTCACCGCGGTCACCGCGGTGGCGATGTTGCCATAGCCGGTCAGGATGATGGTGCGGGAATCCTCGCGCTTTTCGCGGATGGCCGCGACCACGTCGAGGCCGTTGCCGTCGCCGAGCCGCATGTCGACCACGGCGTAGGCGGGCGGATTGGCGCGCGCCTTGGCAACCGCCTCCTCGACGCTCTCGGCCGTCTCGACCACGAAGCCCCTGGCTTCCATGGCGCGGGCCAGACGCGTGAGGAACGGCTTGTCGTCATCGACGACAAGCAGCGAGGTGTCCTCGCCTTCAACCATTGCGCCAATATTCTCGTCGCCTGTCATAGTCTCAAAATTCCTGCTGCCTTAATTTTACGCAAATATAGTTCCTGAGCCTCCTTGTCCAATTTTTAGAGGTCCTTCAAGGCTCTCAGGCAGTGTCGAACATGCTGGCCGAAGTGATTTCCGGATTGAGGAACACACCACGCGGCCACGATATCTGGACCATGGCGCCCTCGCCCAGGCCACCCGAATTGCGGAAATCGAGCACGGCACCAGAGCGTTCGAGCAGGGTCTTGGCGATGAACAGGCCGAGGCCCAGACCACCGCCGGTTTCATTGCCCTGGCGCGTCGACATATAGGGCTCGCCGATGCGGTCGATGATCTCGGCCGGAAAACCGGGGCCGTCATCGACGATCGAGAAGGTGACGGTGGCCTCGTCCCAGCTCCAGCGCACGGTGACGCTTTTGCGGGCGAAATCGACCGCGTTCTCGACCAGGTTGCCGAGGCCGTAGATGACGCCCGGATTGCGCTGCCCGACCGGCTCGGGGCCGATGCGTTCGCCGGGCCGAAGCTTGATCGAGATGCCGAAGTCCCGGTGCGGCGCGGTGACCTCCTCGACCAGCGATGTCAATGGCAGCCGCGAAAGATGCGCCTCACCCTCCGAGGACAGGCTGGTCAGCCGCTTGAGAATCTCGCGGCAACGCTCGCTCTGCGAACGC
>NZ_RZPF01000332.1:0-6739 GCF_004022735.1 Mesorhizobium sp. M7A.F.Ca.AU.001.01.1.1 | reverse complement strand
GTGTAGAGCTGGTCGATGACCAGCGGCCGGTCGGGCAGGATCGACTGGTCTTCCGTCGACATCAGCGTGGTGTCGATCTTCTGCAGGACCGCGCCGTCGGCGCCCTTGATGCTGATGGCAATCGCATAGGGCTTGTTCTTGACGACGCAGGTCAGTGCCGGGCTCTCCAGCGTCACCTTGTCGAGCTTCGGCCAGACCTTCTGCTCGACCACCAGAGGTGCGCCGCCGGCGGGATCCTGGAAGCTGGCGACCGCCACCTGGCCCTCTCCCATCGGCTTCAGCGGCCGCAGGGTCACCACATAAGTCGCCCTGGCGAGGCGGTAGTTGAAAACGAATATCTTGCCGGAAATCTCGAACAGCTTGCCTTCGGCGTCGCCGGTGTCGCGGCAGGCGCCGAGCGCAACGGCCACGATGAGCGCCGCGCCAACAAGGATCGAACGGGAAAGGCCGCTACGCATTCTTGACCTCATTTTCCGCCATGCGACGACGGCGATAGTGACGGCTTGCCTTCTGACGGTTGCCGCACACCGCCATGTCGCACCATAGGCGGCTGGAATTGCGGCTTCTGTCGACGAACAGCCAGGTGCAGTTGGGACAGATCCTGAGCCTTGCGACGGTATCGTCGCGCAGAAGCGATAGCGCCGAAACCGCCAGCGCCGCCTCGAAGGCGATCGGCGTCAGGGGATCACCGAACGGCCTTCCCGGCACACCGATCTCGGTCCGGCTGCCGGCAAGACCCTCGGCGCAGGCGCTCAGGAATCCGGGCAGATCAGCGGTGGCGACCGCGCCCTTCGACACCGCTCCACGAAACAGCCGGTCCGTCGCCTCGCGGATCGACAGCACGACGGGTGCGATCGCCACCGCTGAGGATACCGCCAGCGGCCTTTCGCCAAGCTCGGCGGCGCGAAAGCGGCTCGCCGCGTCGGCGAAGCGAGCAATCTCGGCCGGATCTTCGAAGCGGTCGAACGTCCGCTCCGGATCGCCGCGCAGCACGACGGTGTTCGCCGTGTCGAGCGCAAGCAGGCCGCCGGTGAAGCGGTGCGGGGTCCATGATACCGTCATGGCGAAAATCTAACCGATAAATCGTATTTGACAAGTTAGATTCAGCGATGCAACCTCACTCCGGGATGCGGTGGTCTCCGCAGCCTTTTGAGCATGCTGTTGGCCAGGACCGCTTCGCACTTTTGGGCGGCATGCTTCGAGGTTTTGCATGCTCTATTTCTTCCAGCAGGTGCTGAACGGGCTGCATTCGGGCGCGCTGTATGCGTTGCTCGCCTTTGGCTATGTGCTGACCAACGGCATCCTGCACCGCACCAATCTCGCTTATGGCGCGTTGTTCGCCTTTTGCGGCCAGACCATGATCCTGACCGCGGCCTTCGGCTATCAGGTGCTGTGGCTGACGCTGCTGGCGGCGGTGGCGCTCGGCGTCGTCGCTGCGTTCCTCTATGCCGCGCTGATCAGCCACGTGCTGTCGCGCAGTGTCTTCGAACCGTTGGCCGACCGCACGCCCAATGCAATCGTGGTGACGACGCTCGGCATCCTGCTGCTGCTGTCCGAAGCGAGCCGCATCGCCGCCGACACGCATGATCTGTGGCTGCCGCCGATGCTGGCGCAGCCCATCGTTTTCGCGCAGGGCGCGACCTTCAAGGCAACGCTGACGCTCATCCAGCTTATCGACTGCGCCGTGGTGGTGGCGGCAATCGCGCTGGCAAGCTGGGCTTTTGCCCGGTCGAGCTTCGGACGGTGCTGGCGCGCCGTCTCCGACGACCCCAAGGCTGCCGCGATGTGCGGCGTCGACGTACGCGCGGTGTTCCGGCACGCGGTGCTGTTCGGCGGCTTCTGCGCCGCGCTGGCCGGTGTCATGGCCGGGCTCTATTACGGCAATGTCAGCTTCGGCTCGGGCCTCGTCTACGGACTGAAGATCCTGTTCGTGACGGCGGTCGGCGGCTATCTCTCGCCACCGCGCGCGGCGCTCGGCGCGGCCGTCTTCGGCATGGCCGAATCGCTGTGGGCCGGCTACTTCCCGGTCGAGTGGCGCGACGCGTGGATGTACCTGTTCCTGGTCACGACGCTGATCCTGATCGGCGCCGGCCGCGACACCGGCAAAATCGCCTGAAAACGTCAGACTTTGGTTGCATGACGCGAGGGCAGATCGCCGGTATTGGGCACTGTCTGCGATGCGATGATATTCGCTGCCTCTATCCTTGTTGACCCGTCAGTCCACGCGCGGCATACCGTTGGACCACGTGGCGTGACGGACAAAAAGGGGGAAGCCGGCACGCCTCCGGTACAAGGGAGGAATGCATGGCAGGGCTTCTCGCTCTATCCAGGACTATTGATCGCGCCAACGAGTTCATCGGCAAATGGATATCGTGGCTGATCCTGCTGGCGATCCTGGTGAGCGCCGCCAACGCCATTATCCGCAAGGTGTTCGACATATCCTCGAACGCTTGGCTCGAGCTGCAATGGTATCTGTTCGGCGCCGCCTTCATGCTGGCCGCCGCCTATACGCTGAAGCAGAACGAACATATCCGCATCGACGTCGTCTACGGCCTGTTTCCACGCCGCGTGCAGCACTGGATCGACCTTTTCGGGCATGTCTTTTTTCTGATGCCGTTCGTGACGCTGATGGTGATCTATTTCGTTCCTTATGTGTCGCTGTCGTTTCGCAGCGGCGAGATGTCCAACAATTCCGGCGGCCTGATCATCTGGCCCGCCAAGGCCATCCTGCTCGTCGGGTTTTTCCTGCTGGCGCTGCAGGGCATCTCCGAGATCATCAAGAAGATCGCCATCATGCGCGGAGACATGGACGACCCCAATCCCTTCATATCGGTGCATGAGCAGGCCGAACTCGAAGCCAAGGCGCTGGCCGACGAGGTGCGTTCGTGATGGAGTTCATCGCGCAGAACATGGCGCCGATCATGTTCGCTTCGCTGATCATCTTCCTGCTGATCGGCTACCCCGTCGCTTTTTCCTTGGCCGCCAACGGCTTGATGTTCTTCTTCATCGGCGTGCTGCTGTCTCCCTATTCCGGAGGATCGATCAACCTCGCCTGGCCGCTCCTGCACGCATTGCCGGATAATTTCTACGGCAGCCGGGTGATGTCGAACGACACGCTGCTGGCCATCCCGTTCTTCACCTTCATGGGCATCGTGCTCGAGCGGTCGGGCATGGCCGAAGACCTGCTCGACACGATCGGCCAGCTGTTCGGGCCAATCCGCGGCGGCCTCGCCTACGCCGTGATCTTCGTCGGCGCGCTTTTAGCGGCGACCACCGGCGTGGTGGCGGCTTCCGTCATCGCCATGGGCCTGATCTCGCTGCCGATCATGCTGCGCTATGGCTATGACCGCCGGCTCGCATCCGGTGTCATTGCCGCCTCCGGCACGCTTGCCCAGATCATCCCGCCGTCGCTGGTGCTGATCGTGCTTGCCGACCAGCTCGGCCGCTCGGTCGGCGATATGTACGCGGGCGCGTTGATCCCGGGCCTCGTGCTCACCGGCCTCTATATGTCCTATATCCTGATCATGTCGATCATCCGGCCGAACTCGATGCCGGCGCTGCCGCTCGAGGCCCGTACACTTGGCCATGGCGTGATGTCGCTGCTGGTGGCTTTGCTGGTCACATCGGCGGTTTCCTACGCGGCATATCGTTATCTGGCGCCGGCGCATGGCGACAATGCCGACATTCTTGGCGCGACTGCCGGGGTGCTGTTCATCTACATCGTCGCCATTGCCGACAAGCGCCTGAACTTCAACATGATGTCCAGGCTAGCGCAGCAGGTGATCATCGTGCTGATCCCGCCACTGGCGCTGATCTTCCTGGTGCTGGGCACCATCTTCCTGGGCATCGCCACGCCGACCGAAGGCGGCGCCATGGGCTCGGTCGGCGCCTTGTTCATGGCGGCGGCCAAGGGGCGCTTGTCGCTTGACGTCGTTAAGCAGGCACTGGCCTCGACGACAAGGCTGTCGTCCTTCGTGCTGTTCATCCTGATCGGCGCACGGGTGTTCTCGCTGACCTTCTACGGCGTCAACGGCCACATCTGGGTCGAGCACCTTTTGACGTCGCTGCCGGGCGGCGAGGTCGGCTTCCTGATCGGCGTCAACATGCTCGTCTTCTTCCTCGCCTTCTTCCTCGATTTCTTCGAACTGGCGTTCATCATCGTACCGCTGCTGGCGCCCGCCGCCGACAAGCTCGGTATCGACCTGATCTGGTTCGGCGTGCTCCTGGGCGTCAACATGCAGACCAGCTTCATGCACCCGCCCTTCGGCTTCGCGCTGTTCTATCTGCGTTCGGTGGCCGCGCGCGTGCCCTATCTCGATCGTCTCACCGGCAAACAAATCGCGCCGGTGACGACCGGCCAGATCTATTGGGGCGCGGTGCCCTTTGTCTGCATCCAGGTGATCATGATCGGGCTGACCATCGCCTTCCCGCAAATGGTGATGCACTACAAGGGAACGACCGTCGATCCGGGCACCATCGACTACAAGGTACCGGAGGTGCCCGGCCTGTCGCCGCTGGGCACGCCGCCGGCGGATGGAGCGGCGCCCGCTGGTGGCGCCACGGCGCCGGCCGCTCCTGACCTTTCGCAACCGCCCAGTTTCGGCGATCCGACACCGGCAAAGCCGGCAGCGCCACAGCCCGACCTGTCGCAACCGCCAAGCTTCAACTGAACCGGCATGGTCAAGACCATGAAAGCGGTGCGGCTGGAAGCAGTGGGCGGCATCACGCTGCGCGACGTCGACATGCCTGACATCGGTGCGGATGAGCTACTGGTGCGCATCGAAGCCTGCGGCGTCTGCGGCACGGACCGGCATCTGTTTCACGGTGAATTTCCCTGCACGCCACCGGTGACGCCCGGCCATGAGTTTTCCGGCATCGTCGAGGCGATCGGAACATCGGTCTCGGGTTTTGCCATCGGCGATCGTGTTACCGGCGACCCCAACATAGCCTGTGGGCGCTGCGCACACTGTCACGCGGGACAAGTCAATCTCTGCAGCAATCTGTGCGCGATCGGCATTCATCGCGACGGCGGCTTTGCCGAATATCTTGCCTTGCCGCAGAAGCAGGCTTTCGTCCTGCCTGCAGGCCTGAACCCCCTGCACGGTGCCTTCTGCGAGCCGCTCGGCTGTTGCCTGCACGGCGTCGACCTTGCCGGTATCAAACCGGGCAGCTCGGTGGTCGTGCTTGGCGGCGGCGTGATCGGCCTGCTCACCGTGCAGCTGGCAAGACTGGCGGGAGCCACGACCATCATCCTGTCGACCAGGCAGGCTTCGCGGCGCGCCCTCGCCGAGGACCTCGGCGCGACAGCGACGATCGATCCGACAGCCACCGATGTCATCGATGCGATCGCCGGACCGGCCGGTCTGGCGCCAGGTGGCGTCGACGTCGTCTTCGAATGCGCCGGCGTGCGAGAGACCGTCGAGCAGTCCATGCGCCTGGCCCGAGCCGGCGGCACGGTCGTCATTGTCGGCGTGACGCCGCAAGGCATGAAAGCGGAATTCGAGCCGTTCGACCTGTTGTTCCGGGAACTGAAGGTGCTCGGTTCCTTCCTCAATCCCTACACCCATCGCCGCGCCGCCGAACTCATCGCTTCCGGTGCGGTCGAGATCGACAGGCTGATCTCCAGGCAGGTGTCGCTTGAAGAAGCGCCAGCGGTGATCGCCAATCCGCCGGCGCCCGGCGAGGTCAAGGTTCTGGTGGTGCCGCGCCGCGGCTGAACCGCCGGCTTCGCCTCCCGGCATATACAGAAAAGCTCTCTAAGCGGGGTCCGCCCAGAGAGCTTTTGAGCAGAAGTACAAACGACTACAGCTTGCCGTTGCGCTGCTGGACCATCATGAAGGTGTCGTAATTGTATTCGGCCACCTGTGCCCAGAGATAATGCTCCTTGCGGAAGCCCTTGATCGATTCCCAGATCTTCTTGAACGGGGCGTTGGAAGCTTCCATTTCGGTATAGACCTCGTTGGCCTTTTCGAAGCAGGCGGCCATGATCTCCTGGCTGAACGGGCGCAGTTTCGCGCCGCCGGCCACCAGCCGCTTCACCGCCGCAGGGTTCAGATAATCGTATTTCTGCAGCATGTTGGCGTCGGCCGCCTGCGCGGCAGTGTGCAGCAGCGACTTGTACGTTGGCGAAAGCTCTTCGTACTTCGCCTTGTTGAACATCAGGTGGACGGTCGGGCCGCCCTCCCACCAGCCGGGATAGTAATAATAGGGCGCCACCTTGTAGAAGCCGAGCTTCTCGTCGTCATAGGGGCCGACCCATTCGGCCGCGTCGATGGTGCCTTTTTCCAACGCCGGATAGATGTCGCCGCCGGCGATCTGCTGCGGCACGACGCCGAGTTTCTGCACCACCTTGCCGGCAAAACCGCCGATTCGCATCTTGAGGCCGGAAAGGTCGGCCACCGTGTTGATTTCCTTTCGGAACCAGCCACCCATCTGCACGCCGGTGTTGCCGCCCGGCAGGCCGAAAAGGCCCTGCGTGGCGAGAAACTCGTTGAACAGGTCGATGCCGCCACCATGGTAATGCCAGGCATTCAGGCCGCGTGCGTTGAGCGAAAAGGGAACCGCCGCACCGAGCGCCCATGTCGGGTCCTTGCCCCAGTAGTAATATGCCACCGTATGGCAGGCCTCGACCGTGCCGGCCGTGGTGGCGTCGGCGGCCTGCAGGCCAGGCACCAGCTCACCGGCAGCAAAAACCTGGATCTGGAAATTGCCGTCGGTGGCTTCCGACAGCATCTTCGAG
>NZ_RZPF01000331.1:1027-6745 GCF_004022735.1 Mesorhizobium sp. M7A.F.Ca.AU.001.01.1.1 | reverse complement strand
GTCCTCGGTGTATTTCAGCGCCTCGGCCGCCTGTTTGACAGCCGCCGACAGCCTGAAATTCCTCGGCAAGACGCCGCTGACGGCGGCGGCCGAAATGGCGCTGCCCGAACCTGCCTGCGGCGGCACGATCAGCTGGATGTCGTCGCAGCTGCCCTTTTCACGGTGGCCATAGGCCATGAAGCCGATCTCGTCGTCGGTGGGGACCGATTGAAGCACGGTTCGAAGCGACTCGCGGGCGATTTCGAGCTTGGGCCTGCCGTCGATCTGCGCCCACATCGAGCCGGACGCATCGAGAATGATGATGACCTTGTTTGCGGCGAAGCCGAACGTCGTCATCGACAAAAGGAGGATCGCCGCAGCGACGCCCCGTGCAAGTCCCGCCATCGAAATCTCCTAAATCCGCCCCTGATCCGGGCGGCAAGCTATTTGACGCGGCGCCGGGACACAAGTCCGGGCGCCCGGTGCGCAGGGCTGCGGACCCAGCTTAACAAAAATCCTGACGACAGCCAGTTCGGCGGTGTCGGCAGCCTTTTACCCGGTAATAGGAATTTTTTCTTGACACCATGACCTCAGCTAAGGTACATATTTGGCTATGGTGCTGATTTGCGCCGGTGACCCGCCGCAATAGGCGGGTTTTTCGTTTGTTGCACCCGTCAGCCTACGCGCGGCGAAGGCTCCGAAAGAACCCATTAACCCGAATTCATGGCCTTGGCCCGATGCGCCGGGCCGAATGCCGAACTTTCAACGAAAACGAAAACCAGCTTAGTAAGTCGTGCGGCGTTCTTCCGAAGGCGGCCTGCCGAATTGCAGCCGGTAGCTCTGGGCGAAGTAGGAATGCGAGGTGAAGCCCGTCGCGATCGCCACGTCGAGGAGCGGCATGTTGGTCTGGCGCAGCAGTTCGCGCGCCCGCTCCAGCCGCAATCGCATATAGTAACGGCCGGGCGTGACGCTGAGATGGCGCAGGAACAGGCGCTCGACCTGGCGCACCGAAAGGCCGGCGGATTTGGCCAGCTGTACCGCCGACAGCGGCTCGTCGAGGTGGTCGGCCATCAGTTCGACGATGCGCCTGAGCTTCTCCGACTTGCCGGTCAGGTCGCGTTCGGGTCCGACGCGCTGACGGTCGCCGGCCGAGCGGATGCGTTCGTGCTGGAACTGGTTGGCGACGCCATTGGCCAGGTTCGAGCCGAAATCGCCGCGCACGATCTCCAGCATCAGGTCGATCGAAGTGGTGCCGCCGGCACAGGTGTAGCGCTTGCGATCGATCTCGAAGACGTTGCCGGTGCAGTTGATGTCGGGGAATCGCTCGACGAAGCCGGCGCGGTTTTCCCAATGGATGGTGCAGCGATAGCCTTCGAGCTGGCCGGCCTCGGCCAGCAGGTAGGACCCGACCGACAGGGCACCCAGCGCATTGCCGCGCCGGCCCCAGCTTCGCAAAGCCGCCAGCACCTTGCTCTTGCCGGGGAATTCGGTCGTCAGCCCGACCGAGACGAAAAGGATATCGACCGGCGGCAGGTCGGCAACGGCGTAGTCGATCTTGAGCGGCAGGCCATTGGAAGCCATCACCGGATCGCCATCGGCCGACACCGTGGTCCAACCGTAGAAGTCGCGGCCAAGCAACCGGTTCGCCGACCGGAACGTATCGATCGCGGCAGCCAGCGAGAACATGGAGAACTTGTCTACCAGCAGGAATGCGAACTGCCGGCCGCCTTGAACGGGGTCAGTCATGACCGGCCGTTCTGAGGGAACACTGGGGTTCGGCAAAGCTGCAGCTTTCTGGCGGGTCAGAAGGACGGCCGTTTCAATCCGGCCGAAAGGTAGGCGGAGGCTAACGTATTGGCCATCAGCATGGCAATGGTCATGGGGCCGACACCGCCGGGCACCGGTGTGATGGCGCTGGCGGCCCTGGCCGCTTCGGCATAGGCGACATCGCCGACGAGGCGGGACTTGCCCTCGCCCTTTTCCGGCGCCGGGATGCGGTTGATGCCGACATCGATGACGGTGGCGCCTGGCTTCACCCAATCACCCCTGATCATCTCCGGCCTGCCGACGGCCGCGACAAGGATATCGGCGGTGCGGGCCAAGGCCGGCAGATCCCTGGTGCGGCTGTGGGCGATGGTGACGGTGCAGTTGGCGGCAAGCAGCAGGTTGGCCATCGGCTTGCCGACGATGTTGGAGCGGCCGACGACGACTGCGTTGAGGCCGGACAGGTGCTTGCCGCGCACCCGCTCGATCAGAAGCATCGAGCCGGCCGGCGTGCAAGGCACGAACGCTGTTTCGAGTTCACCGGTGCCGAGCTTGCCGACATTGATGAAGTGGAAGCCGTCGACATCCTTTTCCGGCGCGATGGTCTGGATGATCTTGCCGGCGTCAATGTGGGCCGGCAGAGGAAGCTGCACGAGGATGCCATTGATGGCCGGATCGGCGTTGAGGTCGCCGATGATCTTCAGCAATGCCTCTTCGGAGGTTTCGGCCGGCAGCGTATGCTGGACGGAATGAAAGCCGCATTCCTTGGCGGTGCGCGACTTGGACGCGACATAGACCTGGCTGGCCGGATCCTCGCCGACGATGACCACGGCAAGACCGGGCTTGGCCTTGCCCTTGGCGACAAGTTCAGCCGTCAGGGTCTTGACCGTCCCCACAACGTCCCCGGCAACGCTCTTGCCATCAATCACTTCAGCCATGGACCACCCTCAACACCAGAATGCCCAAGCGCGTCGCTTCCGGAAGCGACGCGCTTTTCGATCTTTCACAGCGTGGCATCTTCACGAAAAATCCAACATGCAATCCCGCCAAAGCGCCGTCCCATGCCGTTTACGCGAAACCGGCATGTTTTTGTACGGCACCGCGCAGATTTTTGTGGCTCAGAAGTAGCGGCGGCGCGTGCGGCTCTCGGTCAGTTCGCGAACCGCTTCGCGGAATTCGCGCAGGCTGGCGCGGATTTCCTCGATTGGCGCTTGCTGCTCGGCATCCTCCACGGCCCGCGACGGCTCCGCCGATCGCTGATGAGGCTGAGGCGCCTGCTGCTGCGCGACGGGCGGCTGTGGATAGGACTCGGAAGCGGGCTGAGCCGGATCGGACTGCTGCCCGGCATTGGCGGCCGGCATAGATTGCGGATAGGGATAGCCCGGCTGCTGCGCGTAGCCCAATGGCTGCGCGTAGGGATAGAGCTGCGGCCCGGAATATGGCCGCTGCGTCATCATGGGAGGCGGCAGTGGCGGCTGCGCCGTCTGCTGCGGATGGCCGCCGGGCTGGAAAGGTGGTGCCGGGTATGCTGTCGCGGCCGCCTGCCGGGGCTCGAAGGCCGGCGCCGGCCGGGGATAGGCGCGGTATTGCGGATCCTGCGTTGGCTCCCCGTTTTCGGCAGAGGCCCATTCGACGGTATCGAACGGCTCCTCCCGGGATGGCCTGCGGGAGACGGACTTGTGCAGCCTCGACAGCAAGGCACCGATCCGGCCGGGACCTTCTGCCGGCGAGGCCTCGGCTTGCTGGACAGGCGGTGGCACGGCCGGCGGTGGTGATGCAGGCGGGGGTGTCGATGGCTGCGGCGCTGGTGGTAATGGCGGCGCCGGCGGCGGCGCTGCCCGATATGCCTTGTCTTCGTAAGGCGTCCGGCGTTCGTCCGTGCCATGGTCGCGACGCGAGCGCGAATTGGCGGTGTCACGCAGGCTCTCATAGGCGCCACGCATGGCTCCGAGGCCAATGCCGGAGGCGAAACCCAGCAACAGGCCGGCGAGCGCGACCACGACCCGCGACGGCCCGTTCGGCTCAAGCGGCGCGAAGGCCTTCGAGATCACATTGATGTTGGCGGTGTTGATGTCCTTCTGCTCGCCGGTCTCCTTGGCGCGCAGCAGGTACTGTTCGTAGACGGAACGCTTGGCGGTCGCCTCGCGCTCCAGTTCGCGCATCGACACGAGGTCGCTGTTGACGTCGCCGCTGCGGACCTTCAGCTGCGCCAGGCGAGAGGCAAGATCCTGTTCGAGCTGGACGGCGCGCTTGAGGTCGACCTGCAGCGACGAGCCGATGCGGCGCAGCTCCGAGGCGATGCGTTCGCGTGCGCCGGCAATCTGGGCATTGATCGCCTGGAGTTCGGGGTGACGCGGGCCGAGCCGGATGGCGGCGCGGTCAGCTTCCTGCTTGAGCGACGCATATTGCGAACGCAGATCGCTCATCGTGTTGGAGTTGATCTCCTCCGGCAAGGTACCGGTGAGAACCGAATTGACGTCGACCGAACGCGCCGAGGCCGCCCGGGCGTTGAGTTCCAGGGTCCGGGCGCGCGCGACCGACAGCTGCTCGTTGAGTTTCAGCATCTCATCGTCGCTGATGAGATGGCCCTGCGCGTCAACGAGATCGTGCGTGGCCCTGAAATCCTCGACCTTGCGCTCGGCTGCCTCGACGCCCTTGCGCAACTCGTCAAGCCTGGCCGTCAGTTCGTCGGTGGCGCGGCCTGCGGTGTCCGACTGTATCTGGCCGAAAGTCTGCAGGAAGACATCCGTCATCGTGTTGGCGATGAGGGCCGATTTCTCGCCATTCTGCGTGGTGGCGCTGACGGTGATGACGAAGGTCTTGCCGCCGCGCTCGACCGAAAGGCTCTCAGCCAGATTGCCGACAGCAAGCGCGCGGCGACGGCTGTCGTCGACACCCCCCGGCCCATCATTGCGGGACAGGATGGAGCGAATGAGCGACATGACACTGAGGCCGCCGCCGCCTTGCCCATTGAATTCCGGGTCGTTGACCAGATTGAGCTTGTCGACGACCTTGTTGAGAACAGTGCCTGATGTCAGCACCCGGACCTGGTTCTCGACGATGGCCAGCGTGGCGTCGGAAGCGACGACCGACTGGGTGAGATCGCGGTCGGTGAGCTTCAGGTCGCGCGGGTCGACGATCAGTTCGGTGGTGGCCTCATATTTCTTCGGCGTCGACAGCGCGATGGTGATGCCGAGCGCGGCGCCCAGCAGTGTCGTCGTCACGATCAGCAGCTTCGACTTGCCGACACCGCGCACCACCTGCATCGGATCGATCAGCGGCTTCCACTGCTGGCTGTCCATGCCGTCGTTTCGGGATAACGACGCGTCGCCTGCAGCGTAAGGTTCCGATGTATGATCGGCGCGACGAGCGCCAGCGGTTTCGGCGGCACCAGGCTGTGTCCGCGGCGAGGTTTGCGCGCGGTAAGCTTGCTCACGATCCCCGTCGGCCGCGACCGGATCCGACAGTTTCGGGTTGCGCGCCTCGCGCTGCGAGCGGGCGAGGCGATGACGCGTGGCGGCATCCTCGCGCCATGACGGGTCTGCCCGGTCGCCGATCGAGACCAGCGACGCGTCGGGTTCGTCGCCACGCACAGCCTGGCCCAGCGCCAGCAACGAGCGCTCGCGCTTCCAGTCTTCGCGGTTTTCCCTGTCGACCATCGTCTGGAACTTTACCCTTGGCGACCTGCGAACGGAGATTGGCCATTCGTTAAGCCACGCTAAACAGGCATGGAAAACAAAAGGTTAATTTTCCCGCGCCGAAGCGTCGGTTTCTCGTTTCGGTTGCATCTATTTTCGACACAAGCCCAGCCGCCAGAACGGCACGTTAAGTTTTCCGGCCTAGGCTCTCCTTGAGACATGACGCAGGCCAGTGACATACCGCAAAGGCGGCCCCTCGCCCGGATCGGCAGCTTTTTGGCCGAACGACGGGGGCTGCTTCGCGACTATTTCTCAGCGATCAGCGGTGCCGGTGGGC
>NZ_RZPF01000331.1:0-1017 GCF_004022735.1 Mesorhizobium sp. M7A.F.Ca.AU.001.01.1.1 | reverse complement strand
GTGTTTTCGCTGGCCTATTTCATCGCGCTGGCCAACACGCTGTCGATATCCGAATTCGGCATGTTCGCCACCGCGTCGGCGGCCGGCGTCATGCTGTCGCGCATCCTCGCCTTTGGGTTCATCTCGGCGCTTTACCGCACCGCCACCATCCGTCCCAATCTGATCGGCACCTTTTCCGCCGGCTTCCTGCTGCTCGGCGTGCTGTCGCTGCCGCTGCTGGCCGCTGCCTCGTTCGGCGTCTATCTGCTTTTCTTTGCCGACACCGTGCCGCTGTCGGTGTTTGCGGCAATCGTCTTTGCCGAAGCGCTGTTGTGGCGGCCGGTGGAGGTGGCGCTGATCGTCAACAACGGCCTGGGCAAGTTCGGCCGCGCCGCGCTGCTGGCCATCCTGGCGACCGCGCTGCGGGCGCTCGGCGCGGTGCTGTTCATGTTCTCAGCGCAACACAGCGTCTGGATATGGTCCTGGTTCTATATCGGCGCCAATGCCGCCTCGCTGCTGATCGCCTTCGGCTTCTTCTACCCGCGCCAGAGGCTGCGGCTGCGCGTCGAGCTTTATCTCAGGCGATTGGCCGATTCCATCTATGTGGCCGGCGCCGAAGTGCTGTTCTACCTGCAGATGGAGTTCGACAAGCTGCTCGTGCTGGCGATCGGCGGCCCGCATCTGGCCGGCATCTACGCCATCATCATGCGGCTGGTCGACCTGACGGCGATTCCGATCCGCACCTTCTCGATGATGCTGGTGCAGCGCATGATGCGCGCGCCGGAACTGTTGTCGCGTCTGGCGGTCAAGAGCGGCATCGAAGGCGGTGTGTTCGCGGTTTCGACGCTGGCGCTGCTGACACTTGGCATCGTGCTGCATTTCTTCCCCAATGCACTCGGCAAGAATGTCGCCGAGGCTGCCCCGCTGGTGGTGCTGGCAATCTGCGTGCCGGGATTGCGCAATCTTGTCGAATACCAGGCCGAGCTTTTGTTCGCACGCGGCCAAACGCTGGTGCGGGCGCTCAATCTCGGCCTGCTC
>NZ_RZPF01000032.1:0-16531 GCF_004022735.1 Mesorhizobium sp. M7A.F.Ca.AU.001.01.1.1 | reverse complement strand
GCCTGGCCGAACGGGCGCGCGGATTGGCCGCCACCTCGGCGTCGCCGGCCGTCACGCCGCCGCCCGCCTTGCGGAACGTCGCGGTGCGCGCATGCGCCTCGGGCAGGTGACGCGAGCCGGTCGCGACATCGGCCCGGTCTGCGATGAAACGCTTGACGATGCGGTCTTCCAGAGAATGGAAGGTGACCACGGCGAGCCGTCCGCCCGGCTTCAGAGCGCGTTCGGCCGCAAACAGGGCCTTGGCCAGTTCGCCAAGCTCGTCATTGACAAAAATGCGCAGCGCCTGGAAGACGCGCGTCGCCGGATGGATCTTGTCCTTCGGCGCCCGGCCGATATGCGTCTCGATGGCGTCGGCGAGTTCCAACGTGCGCTCGAACGGGCGCTTTTCGCGGCGCGCCTCGATCATGCGGGCAATGCGTCCGGCATGGCGCTCCTCGCCGAGGAAGCCGAAGATGCGGGCAAGATCGCCCGGCTTGAAGGAATTGACGACGTCGGCGGCGCTGAGGCCCGATTGCGCCATGCGCATGTCGAGCGGCCCGTCGGCGCGGAACGAAAACCCGCGCTCCGCCTGGTCGAGCTGCATCGAGGACACGCCGATGTCGAGCACGATCCCGTCGGCGCTCTCGACATGTTCGTCCAGCGTCGAGAACGGCGCCTGCACCAGCCGCAGCCGACCACCCGACTGCACTTCAAGATCGCGCCCGGCCGCAATGGCATCCGGATCGCGGTCGATCGCCACCACGGAGGCGCCTGTCGCCAGAATGGCCCTGGTGTAGCCGCCGGCGCCGAACGTGCCATCAATGATGAGGTCGCCCTGCGCCGGCGCCAGTGCTTCGAGCACTTCGGCAAGGAGGACCGGAATGTGGCGGGCCGATCCGCCAACGGCGTGCCCATCTACGGCGCGAGGAAGGTCATCGCCGTGGCCTGCCGTCATTCCGGTCGCTCCCCAGGCTTCGTCCCCTGCCGAAGCTGCAAAAGCCGTGCCCGCGCCTGCGCCCCATAGGCGGCAAGCCGTCCCGGCTCCCAGATCTGAAAGAAATTGCCGCGCCCGACAAAGGCCACTTCCGCCGAGATGCCGGTGTGTTCGCGAAGGAAATCGCTCATCGTGATGCGGCCGTCCTGGTCGAGTTTCAAGAAGGTTCCGTCGCCATGGCAGAAGAACGACATATCGTCCGCCGTCTGCAGGAAGGGATCCTCGAGCGCTATGCGCTGCTCGTAGCGGTCGAGCAGGTCGAGCCCGCCGACATCCATCGCCGGCAGGTCCAGGCAGCGCAGCGCATAGAGTTCCGAATAGCCGCGCTTCTGCACGACGGCACGGAAATGCCCGGGAACGGACACCCGCCCCTTCGCATCGATCCTGCTCACCGTGTTTGACAGAAACCGGTCCATTAAACGCTACAGCCGCTTGCGCCGCCGCACCCCTCTGCATCTTGTCGCACGCGCCGCCGCAGCGCGTTCCCTGCCCCGTATCAGCCTCGTCCGCACAGGCAAAAACCAGCAAACGCGCAGCCGCCGCGGCTGCCCGATTGGCGTACGCTTTACCCTGACACGGAACGAAGGCTTTGATGTCTGGATGGGATATCATGGGGCACTATGGGCGTCAACGGGAATAGGCTTCACAAACACGCGCGCCCCGACCAAAGAGAGCAGCCGTGACGACACGTCTCGTCTTTATGGTCTATTAAGCCTAACGAAGCGTTATCGTTAAAGGGTTGATTTTGTTGAGAGCCGTTACCGCATGAATTGCATGGATGTTGGAAACGAAGGGCTCATTCGAGACCTCCAATTCGGCAGGATCATTCGCGAGCTTGCGCGGCTTGACCTTGAAATGCACACGCCGATGAGAGGTGAAACATGGATTTGCAAGCGGCGACCAAAACGCGCAAGATTCACCCCATCTGGGGAGGAAATACCATGAACCACAAGCTGATCAATGCGGCCGCCATTTGCGTCATCATTTCGACCGCCTACCTGGCAGCAAAAGAGATTTGGATGTTTTCCGAGGCCAGACAGGTACGGGCGCAGATCCAAGACGAGGAGACAAAAGCCGCCATTAAGGACGTCCTTGGCGCCAATTAACCGCCATCTTGCTCATGCAAATTATTTAGCATAATCTAATAAAACGAGGAAATATCTGCGGCCTGGGCAAGGGGGAAGCTGCAATGTTTCGTTTTCTGCGTGAATTCTTGGATGACCAACGCGGCGTCGCGATGATCCTCGTGGCTATCATGCTGCCTGCGCTCATCGGCCTTGCCCTTCTGGCGATCGACATGAGCCGGGCAAACTCGCTCCACCAGGAACTACAGAAGGGTGTCGATGCGCTCGCGCTTGCGACCGCTGCGGAACTGGATGGCAGAGCGGATTCAATCGACCGAGCTAACCGGGCGAAAGCCACGCTCCTCAGCAACACGACCAAGTTTTCGAAGCTGGGCAGTAACCACAAGCTTGCGCTTGCGGACGTGACCGTGACCTACCTGTCCGGGATACCCGCAAGCGACAACATCGCTTTGGGCGCTGACGGCGTCGATGCCAACGGCGTTAACTGGGCGGCACCCGACTCCAAATCAGCTGTATTCGCCGAGGTAACGGTGAACCCGTCCGGCTTGGCGGATGGTGCGGGGGCCTTCGAAGCGATCTTTCCAGCAAGCAGCAACAACACCTTCGACATCAGACCGCAGGCTGTGGCGGGATTCTTGACAGCCGTCTGTGATTTCACCCCGATTTTCATCTGCAACCCATATGAAGGTGACCCGGACCACACCCTTCAAGAGGCCGCGGCTGATCCGAACCTGCGCCGCCGGCAGATCGAAGTCCGCAAGGTCGGCAACGGCGCTGCGGCCGGCCCCGGCAATTTCGGTTTCCTTGAGCCTCCACAAGGGGTTGGAAACGGCGCTCAGGCTCTCGCCGAGACCATAGCTACATCTAAGCCGAAGGGTTGCTATGGGCGAAAGGGTGTCGATACCAAGACGGGTCAAAACGCGGGTCCTGTCCAAGATGCTTTCAACGTCCGGTTCGGCATCAGAGCCACAGGCGGCGGCTTCAACAACCCCGACTACGGCCCCGCAGCCAATGTCAGGAAGGGCGCCAAGAAGACTTCCGGCGGCGCCGGCCAGTGCCCCACCATGAACCAGCTAACGTTCGGCATGGCTGGCAATATGGGGCTACCGAGAGACCAATCCACCCCATACATGGGCGGCCGCATGGGCGACGGAAACTGGCCACTGGACACTTATTGGAGCACCAATTTCGGGGGAATCCCACAACCCACAGGATGGGCCGGCACCAAGCCGACGCGCTACGAGGTCTACAAATACGAACAGTCGGCTGGATTGGTCGGCCATCCGTCCACGGGCAATGAGATTGGATCTCCCCCTAACAGTTGCCAAGCGGTAATCACTTCGATCGACCGTCGTTTGCTCTATGGCGCAATTCTCAACTGCAACGCGCTTGAGGCCGAAGGAAATGATTTATCCGGTCACAGCACTGGCGTTCCGGTCGAAGCCTTCGGCAGTTTCTTTCTGACGGAACCGGTCCAGTCGGCTGCATCCGATGCCTCGGTCATGATGGAATTGGTCGACATCTCCACCGGCGGCCAAGGCACGCTGGACAAGTTCGTTCGCAACGAGGTGCAACTCTATCGTTGAGGGCGAGGTCGGCGCTTCCAGCATTTCGCCTTCACCCAGTTCGAGCTCGGGCCGCCGTGGTATCGGCTATCGATACGCTTCGACACCACTCCCTCTAAGCCAGCCTGTTCGACGAGATAGAAGATGGACTTGGCGTCGCCGGGCAGCGCCTCGCTGAATTGGATGCGGCTGTTCGGCTTGATGATGCTGAACAGCATCTCCCGGCGCGCCTTGCAGCCGATATCGCGCAGGTCGTGGCCGTTCAGGTGCATGATGTCGAAGGCGCCCAAGACCGCGGCATAGGGGTCTTTGCGGACCATGCGCTGCATCGCATTGAAATCCGGCAATCCGGCGGCATTCACGATCACCGCCTCGCCGTCGATAATCGCGTTTTCGACCTCGAGCCCGCGCGCCGCCTCGACGATGCCTGCGAAGTTAGGTGACCAGTCAGCACCGCTCTTGGTGAAGACCTGAATATCGTTCGGCCCATTGATGACGACCTGGGCGCGGTAGCCGTCAAGCTTGACCTCGTGGATCCAGCCATCTCCCAAGGGCGGCATGGCGGCCAACTTCGGGGTCATGGGAGGAATGAACGCCAGCCGCTCGGCCATGCAAACTCCGCGTGATGCAACGCGATTCAATAGCGCAGAGGTGTTTCGGTTCCATAAACGCAAAAAGGGCCCGCCCCGGCGAACCGGAGCGGGCGTATACGCGATTGCGGATGATTTAGTTTTATACGCTTTCGCGTGTGGCGCTATAGGTGCACCACCTCGAGCCCAATAGCTTCTGCCAGTGCCAACTCGGCCTTGGCTCCGCGCGAATTCTGCCAGCCGGGCAGAAGAGCGATCGCTTCAGCATGCCGGCATATCCAGTCACAGTCGTCGGCGAGCGCAATGCGGGTCGAGAAACCGTGCTCCGCGGCGGCGAGAATCTCACAGCCGGCAGCATTACCGATTGAGATGTCTTTGCCCTCTCGAACGGTGTCGCGCTCGGCTGGCGAAAAGACCTCATGACCTTCGGCGCGAAGTTTGGCGGCCGCAGCATGGAAGGCGGGATAATTAAAAAGCGGAATACCCCGCATAGGCCCCGCCAAATATGTCCTCATGACGCGAGCCTCCGCATAAGGTCGACAACCGCAAGGCGAAGGTTGCCGAGTCCGCCGTCGTTCAGCAGTTTTACATCCTCGACGATGCCCGCTTGGAACACATCGCTCTCGCAGCCGACTGGGCCGACATGCCCGGGGCGCTCGACGCGAACAATGACTCCGCCGGCGGCTTTCCAATGCGCCGCTTCGTACACCAGGCTCTCGGCGATCAGTTTGGCGCCAGGGTTGCTTCGTTGATGCCGCGCAACCTCCGCGCCAAGGGTCCATTCTGGGCCTAGCGTCACCCCGAAGAATTTGCCTAGTTTCTCCATAAAGTAACGCGGCGAAACCCGCCCCGGCAGGAGATCGGATGGCATATCCTTAAGGCTGCCGTAGACCATCTCGTTTGCTTCGGTCGACGTGGCGCCGAGATGCATGAAGTAGGCCAGCGTGGCGGCCTTCCCGCCGTCGAACGCATGGATGCGGCGAAAGCCGAAGCTTTCAACCAGCATGTTGGCAACGGTGCTCTTGCCGACGTTGCGGGAGCCGGTGAGGCCGATCATGAGGCTCATGCGCGTTCACCGATCGCCGGGATCCTGAAACGGGGCTTGCCACCATCGACAGGCGGCTCCTTGGGCTCATAGAGCGACCCCTCCTCCGGAACGCCAGGCACGATTCTGCGTATCTGGGTCACGCCACGCCTTGGGTGCACAGTCAGGAACGTCTGCGAGCAAGGCCGGGGCTTGAAGCGAAAATCGCGGGCATACTCAGACGGGCCCGGCAGTGAGCCATTGCAGATGCCCTCCTCGAGCTCGAGCGCCACATGGAAGTGGCCGCACATGATGAAGTCGAGCGTGATGCCACGGCCGGCATAGTCCATGACCAGCTTCTTGAAGCCGCGAGCGATGGTGGCGGCCGCTCCCACAAAGCCGGCGCCGCCGCGGGAGCCGATGCGATCGCCATGAGTGATCAGGAACCGGTAGCCATAGATCCAGATCAGTGCGTCACCAGAGATCGGCTTGAACATCCGGAACCAGTCCGGATACTTGCCGCCTTCCTTGAAATGCAATTCGACCAAGTCGGCGACGAGCGTGTCATAGGAGTGCTCGGCATAGAGTTTCGATTCCGGCTTTCTTGTCGTCCGCCCATGGTTGCCCGGGATCGAGATGATGTCGATCGGGCAGTCGATGTGCTGGCGGATGTGCTCGATGCCGGAAACGATGTGCGCAGCGCAGTCCTTGAGAGCAGGGATGGAAAGCAGCGCATTTGACTTGGCGAGCTCGTCATGGATTTCGCCGCTGATCATATCGCCACCCAGCACCAGAATGATCCGCTCCGGCGGATCCTGATCGGCCGGCCAGTGCCGGGTCATCAGTTCGACCGCAGTCACGAAGACTCTCTCAAGGCGACTCCTGGCGATGTCGGCGTCGTATGAATTCAGGCCGTCCATATTGCCTAGATTGATGGTCTCTCCCCATTGAAGATCTGAAAGGAACAGGATCGCCGTCTCGCGCGATCGTGAAGACTTACCATGGCGCTGGAAGGTGACCGGCTCGAGTGGATCAGTCAGACCAAGAACCGATGAGCGGAAATCCTCGGCACCAGATACGCGCCCAAGGAGATCCTTGTTCTCGGTCTCTAGGCGCTTCACTTGGTTACGAAGGCGGTGCTCAATCAGCTTGTCATCCACAGTCGCCTGCGGTCGATCGGCCCTCGCTGGCTCTGGATTTGCGGGGGTCTGATAGATCGACCAATCAGGCGCAAAGTTCTTCTGCTTGGTTGCCTTGAGACCTTCCTCGGCGATCACCCAGCTATTGACTGTGCCGCGACTGACGCCGAGGCTTTTTGCTGCCTCTGTCACGCACCCTTTCTTCCCCGACACCCCCATCGGTGGAAACCCGTCCCTCAACGCCTGCTCGACTGCAGTTTTGCGGCGCAAGCGTTCTTCGTCAGACAGCGCTGGTGTGCCCATGCTGATCCTCCTGCTCTGTTTCTAGACTCAGTAGTCCTCGTCGGAATCGTGTCGCGGCCATACCCTCCGAACGACTGCGTCCGTTGCGATGTCAGAGATCCACATCGCCATCGCTCCAATCAGGAACGCGATGGCGTAGTTTGCCGTCTGATCAGGCTCGGCCGGCAATGGCGGCCAGTCCCAGACGCGAACGATGTGTACTGCTGGTGCAGTCAAATAGGCGGCCGCCAGACAGCCGCAAATCGGGGAGACAACCATCTCCCGGAACTTGAATTTCTTGCGCGACAAAGCGCGGAGAAGGCCGCCGGCGGTTCCGGCCGCAAGGACCGCTGGGTCAATACCCAGTGAGACGAAAACGTCGTGGAGTGTCATGATGGCCCCCTATGGCGTTCAGGATTTCTTCTTCGGCTCACGAGCGAGTTTGTTGCGATCGTACCAGGCAGCGCACCATGCAATCTGACCGTTTGCCCCACCGAGCGCGTTGTCAGTTTTCTTTGTCGCCGTATCGAAGCGATCCTGAAGAAGCACACCGCTACGCCACTGGCGCCGGCACAGCGCCGGGTAGTCAGGCATCCGTCTGGCTTCCTGCACGACCCTCTCGGCCGCGGCTACAGCCTCCTTGGCGACGTTCGCCTTGGCCTTGTCGCTGTAGGCTTGGCCGAGAAGCCACTTATTTGTTGCGCAGCCCGTCAAGGAACTGCTGATCAACGCGACAGTCAGCAGGAGGAGGACTGCTTTCAATTTTTGCGAGTTCATCGGCCATTTCCTTTTTCTCGGCATCGGTGAGCGTCAGTTGTGTCTCAAGTTCGATGCGCGCCGAGCGCTCTTCATCGGCAATCTTGCGCTGCTCTTCCGCCTTGCCGTCACTCCAAACCCGCAGTCGGCGCTCTTCGACGAGCGTCGCGTTGAGTGCATCCAGTTCAGCGCCGGCGACGAGTTCAGTGACGGCCTTGTTGACGGCCGTTCGGATGGCCGAGCCCCGATCGAAGTAGAGCCAGATGCCTGCCACAAGGAAGACCCACAGCGGCAGCGTAATGCTGAACACAAGGACGGGCAGAATCCACTTGCGGACGAATTCTTCAACGACGAGCCACATCAGAGGCCACTCACACAAAGTTCAGCCTCGCCGATGCGCTGGGCATCGCCCATCTCGCGGCGGCGCACCAGCCCTTGGACGATATCGCCGCCAGCCTTGTTGAAGGCGGTCATGGCCAAGCACGCCGTGTTATAGTCGCCGGCTTCGGCGAAGCTGGCCGCGCGGGAGCCGCACAGACCCTTGTGCTTTTCCTTCGAGCCGACGCCGAAGTTGTAGGCGCCAGAAAGCAGAGATGCCTGTAGGCTCACCGGCAGTTTGGTGTAGCCAGCGATGCAGCGGGTCAAGGGCTTGTAGTAGTCATTGACGACGCGCTTCATCAACATGTCGTGGCACTGCTCCTTGGTGAAGCTCATGCCTGGCGTAACAGGCTTGCCATTGACCAGGGTGTCGCCGTGGCAGATGTCGTATTTCTTGGCGAAGCGATCCCAGTGCGACTTCAGCACCAGCCCCTCCCAAGGGATGATCAGAGAGTCGACAGCGAGAACAACGGCCGGCGGAGTCTTGTTCGTCGAGTAGTATCCGCCAGCCGCCAGAGCAGCGGCCAGTGCAGCGGCGATCGCCGACTTGGCGCGGCCGCTCGAACGAATCTTGTTAATCGGCATTGCTGCCTCCTGAGATTTTGGGTTGGTGGATGAGACGACCGATGGCCGAGGCGACTGCGAACAGAATGCCCATCAACTGAAAAGCCTTGGGCGAGAGCGGTAGCAGGCCGTCGAAGTAGGACCACATGTCAGCAAGGACGCCGAGTATCTCGAGCAGCGCGCCCATCCATGCAAAGTGGAAGCTGTAGGCGCGGTTGCGCACCGCGCGCCAATCGTCGATGAGGCGCATGGGCAGTTCCTTCTGGAAGTTGCGCTTTAGGCCGAAAGACCCGGCAGCGCTGCGTCGGCGACCGGCGGCATCAGCGCGATCGACCGAATGAAAAATCCCTTGTAGGAAGATCCATCATTGGGTCCACCGAAAGTCGCAATTTCCTGCAGGTCAAGACTTTGAACGGAAGCGTCGGTGACTACAGCATTTCCATCGGTTGATACCGACAGAAGACTATCTGTACGGGTCACAGCGACTTTGTGGACACCGGCCAGATAAGCGCCGGTGTCGAAGATTTCACGGATGGTTGAGCCCGTGTCATACGTGTCAATCGTGCCTGCACCAGTATTATCGATGCCAAAGTGGTGGTGATTGCCGCTCTCCCAGATGTAGAGCAACTCGGTGTAATCGACTCCGGCCAGTTCTTCCCATTCGATCACATTCGTCCAACTCATTGTGATCAGGTCAGTGAGAAAATCGCCGGCGGCAAAGACGCCGCCTGCAACATCATTGTCGAGGATTTCGAGACCGCTCGCCCCTACTCTCGCCGGCTTGTCGATGATATCGGCCAGCACGACCGGAGAGCCGTTCTTGGTGTAGACCTCGTTGATGAAATCCAGGGTCCAGACGTTGACGTCTGGCGTGGGCGGCGGCCCATCGCCCGTCGCCAATACAAAAGGATTGAGAAGAACGCCCACCTACAGAACCCCGCGGAACGTCAATTTCAATCCCTTGGCACCGACGCCGGCCCCGACGATATCAACCGTCACTTCGGCGTCATCCACCATTGCAGTTGTTGAAAGAACGGAAGGTGTTGCCGCGGTTACAGTCGTCTTTTCTGTCGCATCGAAAGTCGGTCGCGTGGAAAAGATCGTGACCCCGCTCTGCTTCACATCCACTTCAACCTGCCCTCCGGAATCGGAGCCGGTGTTGAGAGAGCCGCGAACCGATGACAGGGTAAAGCCGACCGGCCAGCGGAAAGTCAGTTTTGCAGTTCCGGCGGTGAGGTCGGTAGTCTCATCGCTCACAGCCACCTGATGATAGAATGGTATGGCCGGAGCAGATGGAGGAGATCCACTGGCGCCGGCGGCGGCGCGAACATTGATCCCGTCGGAGATGAAGCTTCCGATATCGCCATTCACGACAGTCTGCGGTGTGGCCGCCTGACCTGAAATCTGGACCGTAACGTCCTGACCGCAGTTGTTGTAAACCGTGAATGGCCCACGCTCCTCGGCTGGAACATTCAGCGTCACTGCGCCGGTTGGGCCGGGAGACCCGGCAATCAGCTTCAGAAAAGTACCCTCCCAAAAAAGGTCAGATGTCAGCGTCTCAGTCGTTCCGTCGATCGAGACATCGACAAAGCCGAAGGCCGCAGACTCAACGCGGTTGTCACGGTTGTTGATGGCGGTTACGCCATCGGTGACCTGCCCCTGGGCGACCGGAACCGCCTGGGGGATTTTCTGCTCGATTGTCATTGATTACCTCAGAGCGAGATCGTCGCCTCGGTGACGTGCCCTCTGCCGGCGGCAGCTGACATCATGTAGATGCGGATATTTGCTTGCGCCGGAGGCGAACCCCAGTCGGTGACTTTCTGCGCGGCTGTGTATCGCCACTCGTTGGTGGTGATCGGATAGGTATGGATGGCCGTATTGGGAGAGTCAGCATCCATGACGTCGACCTCGAAAGAGAGCGTCGCTTCGCCGCAATCCGGAACGGCGCTGAACATCTCCCATGCTGACAGCCGGCTGCGATAATCGAAGGCGACGACCGTGTCGCCGCCATCGATCTCATCATCGACGTTGATAACCGCATAGGGCTTCTCTGCGGCTCCCGTGATCGTGTGCTGTTCCGCCACCACCGCGGCCGGCGACCCGTCGAAACCAACCGCCTTAAAGAAGTCTGTCACGTTGAGATCAGTGAGCGGGTGCGCGATTTTTTGGACCCATGCAGGACTTGCCACGACGAAATAATCACCCACTTGATGAAGGCCAGCATAGACCTCGGTTCCGCGCCAGCCCCTGACGGCAAATCCCGATATGGTGTAGGAGCCATCATCGTTGAGGATGACAGTCGTAAAGCCGACACCCTCCCACCGTCCGTCCTTGCCCACAAATGCAAGATTGGAGCCGAGAAGAACTTGCTCTTCAGTTGCGGCCGCGGGCGCGTCGCCGGATATCTTGCGAACGATCAGACTGTTGGTGAAGTCACCCGCGTGCGCGTTTGGCATATCGGGGAACGCTTGGGTGCAGACCCCGACAAAACCCCTATGTGTCGCCTGATCGTAGGCTACCGACAGATTTCCGGCTGTCTTGCCTTCATAGAGCGTGCCGCCACCCCATGTGACCTGACCGCGAGACGCAACGACGCCGTATTGAACCAGCGAAGCGCCTGCGGCGTCGTCTTGGTAGCTATACAGCGGAATATCCAGATGGATGTATTGTGACTGCAGGCTGACCGACACAATGCCGGAGTAGCCCGTATTTGTAACTGCGGCGACGTCGGCTGACAGCGACGTCTGGAAGTCCCTCGCGTCAAACTCAATGACGAGGTTTTCCTTGATGTTCACTTTGGTCAATTCGACCGTATAGGAGACATTCCCCGATGGCACGAGGATGACGTCTCCGGGAATGAACTTCACAAACTCGGCATAGGTCGAAAACGAGTGCGTCCTGTCCTTAGCCTGAAGGCTCCACAGCAACTCGTTGACGAGCCGCTCCCCATCCAGATCCGACAAGGTAAGTGACGTCTGGTACTGCGCCTCCCGGGTAGATCGCGTGACCTCGTACAGCGCGCTGAAGCTGTCTGCGGTGACCGTGCGGGATTGATAGTTGTCGTCTTTTGAAATGTATTCCAGCGAGACCTTGGCGATGCGGGTGATATCGCTTCTGTCAACCGATGTGATCGACCCATCCGCCTTGAACACCAGATCGGAACCGACCAGCGTGTCGTTGGCTACGAACGATCCGTCGGTCGGAGTCTTGCGGAAGTGGATGCTGCTCCCGATGTCGGTCCATACGAAGCCGAGCGGATCCTGGTAGGAGCGAAGGAGGGTGCGAATGTTCGTGCCATCATTTTTGATGACGTCACCCCAATCAGCGAGACCATCAAACCCTGAGAACTCGATCTGGTCGATCGTGTACGGTCCGAGATAGGTCAGAAGATCGGTGATGTGGCTTTCGAGGGTGATCTGACCAGGCAAAGTCCCGGGGATTTTGTATTCCGTCCAGACATCGTCTCCAATGGAAAAATAGAAGGCAAGAGACGACTGATCGAAAATCCCAGTCCGGAAATCGGCATATGAGAGGCCCGAAGCATTATCGATGAGGGGAGTGATCGTTTTCTCATTGATGTTAAGAACATCAATGCCGATCGGACTCTGCCGGAACATGAGCACAGACCCGGGACGACTCCAGAGCCGGTCCAGCGCGCTCAGAAAGGAGTCCGAGTTTTGGTAGAACTCATCCGTGTCGACCGATTCAACGGCCGCGCCAGATGTCGGACTGACCAACAGTATACGATCACCATCCTGCACGACCAGATATTCGGTGAGCGAGTCATACCAAAGCACTTCCACATTGTCTTGGTCCGCTATGGTAAAGACAAGCGTGGAGGCCCAGTCTGCCCCGTCGAAGGTTAGCTCATAAATCTGTTTATGACTGCCAGCAAAAAACGAGACGGTCCCGGGCTGTTGTCTGCCTCGACAATGCGCATTGAGTACCAGAGGAAGCCCAGTTTCGCTTACATCGAGTGTCTTGGTGACTATGTCGATGACGGACATGACGGGTGTGCCAGAAAAATCTTCTCGGCCGACAACGACAAATTTGTCATCGAATGGCATCACCTGATAATGTGAGGCGTCAAAGTCAATTTCGAAAAAGGAGGCGACGAGTTCTCCCGTCGCCGCGTTGTACACGCAGTCCTTGTTTGCCAGTAGCGCATGATCGTGATGGACGAAGACATAGCCGGCACCTTCAATGGCCAGGCAGGTGTGAACCGATGTGATGCCGACGTAGTCCTCTGATCCTTGTAGCGGTACGCGGTATCTCTCCTGCTTGGTGTCTAGATCCAAAACCGCGAGGTAGACCGGCGTGAGGCCGGGCACTTCGGTATCCGTGAGGATCTGGTAGATCAGACGATCCTGACGATCGTAGGCGGCCTGTTGACCTGCGGCCAGATTCAGAAAGACTTCTGGCGTCTGGCCGGTCCACGCGATCTCAGTGTTGCCGCCAGTCACCGTCGCTGCGTTGGAGATGACGACATTGATCGTTGGCGCTGTCAGACTCGGAAAGTCCGGAAGGAAGAGCAGGACATCACCCGTGTGCGCGCCAGCATTAGCTCCTACAATTGTCCTGACGAGCGGGTCGACCGTGGTCTGAAGCCCGTTATAGAAACGAAAAGCAATCTTCGGGATCGCGCCATTCTCTGCGTCAAACACGACCTCATCGTTTGCCTCGATTCGAATGATGTCGTAGCCGCGGCCGAAGTAGTCCCTGCAAAGTAGATAGCCGACATCGATTGTCGCGACTGAGGTTGGCTCCGGATAGGTAAGTTCAAATTCAGACCCTATGCGCTCCCCCCTATAAGTCGTGGTTACGACTTTCGTCTGACCATAAACAGGGATGCCCTCGACCCTTCCAGTTCCGATGACAGCTGCCTTCGGACGCCCAAGAGCACCAGGTGTGCCGACGCCAGTGCGCCTAGTCGAGACGTTGTCGACGCGGGGGGGCTCAGGCGGAAAATACCAGGTCCCTTTATAGACCTTCTGGCCAAGAATCGCCATCAGCCAAGCCCGCCATAAAGCTCACCCGGCGTATAATCATAGCCAGAGAAATTGTTCTTGCGGCCATTCACAGCGCAGACGGCGCGCGTTCTCGCGCAGCCGCCGTGCATCAACAGCGTGTCTCCGACCTCGATATCAAGCGAGAACCCATCGATCAGTTCGACAAGGCTGGTTCCGCTTGACCATTTTCTGACCATGCGACTGTCCCCCGCATTGTTCCCGGAGGTCATCTTTATTGCGCCGCCGAAATTGAAATTGATCGAGGAGGGATTCGAGATCGCGACGATGAATTTCCCGTTGCTGGTTACGGACACGATGGTCCCGGAGACCTCTCGGGTTGACAGATCAAACCCGCACTCTGGTGAACCGAAGACGTGGTTGCACTTGGGCTGGATCTTGTCGAGGATGATGTCGCCAAGTTGCTCACCCTTGGTGGCGATTTCCAACGTCGCAGCAATGCTGTCCGAGAACGAGGAGTTGCCGATGTAGCCGGTCGCCATGATCTCGCGGTTGTCGGGAGAATCGATGTCCGCCAGGTAAAGGACCACCGTCGCCTTACGCCAAACGCCGCGCTTGACGTGTTCAGAAAAGATCGGTCCGATCTCATCCACAGGCAGCGTGATGTCGACGGTCGCCGGGAATCCATCCACCGTGTAGGTGACGCTGGTCATGTTGAAGCCAGGATCGCCGAGGAAGTTTTCGTCCGGGCTACTCAGTGTGGTGACATCTTCTCCGGAGGACGAGAGACGCACGACATCACCGAGGCGGTTCGTCGCCTCCACCAGCCATACAGGCGTGATTGTTTGCCCCCCGAGCATGGTCAGGAGTGGTGTTGGGATATCGCGCGGCATCAGGCGTTGATGTCCTCTATGGCGGCCATGCCGGAGATCGTCGCATAGGCGCCGCGCGGACCGTCTATGGTGATGTCCTGCGATGACGTCTCAAGCCGGCAGGCCACGTAATAACTGCCAGTCCATGTGAGGGTTTCCCCGTTCGTCCAAGGCGTCGTCGGGACGATGAGGCCATCGACCTTTGTTGAGATCGCCTTGACCGCTCCGTTCGACTTGACGACTATGGATGCCTCATCCTCGTCGAGGAACTTGACCGGATAATCGTAAGGCCGACTGCCGCCGAATGCGATCTTCAGTTGCTTACCGGCAGACGTCCCATCGCCGACGCCGAAGATCTGATCGACCACCGAATAATGGCGCCAGTCCCGGATGAGCACTGGATAGCCGCAGCCGCGGATCTCCTCGATCTGCTCGCACATCGCCCGAAGTTCGGCGATGAGCTTGTTGTTGTACGCCATGGTCATCCTGCGGAGCGGGCGTGTCCGCCTCACGATCGAGCGCACGCCACCGCCGTTCATCTGGATCATCTCGGAATTGAAATCCGGGGTTGACGAGACGAAACCCAATCCGGCCGTTTTGGGGAATGTGGGATAGGTCATCAGACTCTCCCGCTCAGTGCACCGTCGACCGTCCTGATAAACTCGTAGGCGGCCTGGCGGCCGGCCTCAGCGCCGTCGGTTACGCCGTTGACGTTGATGTCACCGACTGTGATGTTACCCATGCTCTGAGGCTGCTTGCCGTAGTCCTGGGGCCCGGTTTGAAGCGTTGGCCTTTTGATTTTGCCAATACCCCAACTCGAAATGTAGCTGCCATACTGCGAGTCGAACGCGTCGCCGAACATGGTGTTACCCGTGCCCGTCGCGCCGCTGTCGTTGTTGTGGACTAGGGCAGCCAAGGCATATGAGTTGAGATTCATCGCGGCCGTGACTTCTGATAGTTTGCTGATCGTAATATGCTGCTGGTTTGACAGATCTCTGAACCCGCCAGATGCCGTTTGATCCAGATTTCTGACACAGTCGCCGACGGCGTTGGCGGCCGCCGTAGTCAGATCTTGACTGACTCGCGTCACCGAGACGCCGCTTTCAATAGCCTTGACAATTTTTTTGCTATCATCGCCGCTTGTCAAACTACGGACTGCTCCATACGTGACACGGTCATCTTCGATGTTGGTTGACTGGCGCCCGCCCGCTGCTATCCTTCCGGCGAAATCCGTGGCGCCCGACGCGGCTATTGCAGCCTTGCGAGCATTGATCTCACTTTGTGGAACCTGATAGTTTTCGTTGAACAGCGGAGATGACTCGAACACGTCACCAACCGCTTTGATGGCGTCTTTCAACTGGCTGGATTGCGCGAGTGGGGCGGCCACTCCGCCGTCCGCGTGCAGCGTCTTGATCGTCACCGTCACCGTCTTGTCGTGCAACGAGTCGATAGCCGCGGCAATGCCAAAGACTTGGTTTATCGATGACAGTGCGCTTCCAGACAGCGTATTGATTGCGTCGATTCCGTGAGCGGCAGAGTCCGTAGCGGCCGCGCCGACGAGATTGAGAGCCTCTGACGTTTTGGTAGCGTCTGCACGTATCTGTGCGCCAGCCACGAGATAATGTTGCGCATATCGCGTTGCATCCTCTTCATCGGCGGCGGCCGCAGTATTCCTGAAGCGGGAAACGCCGATGCCAGTCGCTGGATCAACAGTGCGCGTGCCAGTCAGCCCGGCCTTGCTAATAACCGGATTCGCCTTGAGGGTATCAAGGGCGCCCGTCAGACGGGCGATCCACGATACCGCATCCTGGATGCCTTTGATGAACCCGTCGAGAGCAGTGGAATTGGCACCAAGGCTGCTCAATTGTTTCCGGATCTTTGCGAGACCGGATGTGAATGCATCAGAATTGACGCTGCCCTCAATAAACCTCTTCACCAGATTCTGGAGCTCGGCATCGATCGCGCCATATGATTGTGACACACCATCGATCTCGATAGCTTGACCAAACATACTCCGGCCGCCGTTGGCGAATGCCGTGCCAAGATCGGTTTGCGCCAGTTTCAAGCGTTCGGTCAAAGCCTCAAGATCGGTCTGGCGCTGGATCAACTCGTCGAGTTCTTTCGCGCGCGCCGTGCTTTTTGCCTGGATGAGGTCCCCACTGGCGGCGTTCTGCAATGCGGTGCTCACGCCCTCTAGGATGTCGAGTTCCTTCTTGGACGCGATTATAGCTTGGGCGCCGACCCGAACGCGTTGACGGATAGCATCGGTAATCTTGATGTTTTTGCCGGCGATGCTTTCGAGAATGCCATCTTCGGTCTCCAGCAGGCTTTGCTCT
>NZ_RZPF01000330.1:0-6762 GCF_004022735.1 Mesorhizobium sp. M7A.F.Ca.AU.001.01.1.1 | reverse complement strand
GAATTCCGGGATCGCATTGGCCGGGCAGTGGAACTCGACTTCGTGACGCACGATGTTGAGTACGCCGCCGCGCTTGATGCCGGGCGACTTGTCCTCGTTGATGAAGTGGACAGGCACGTCGACATTGACTTCGGTGTCCTTGCCGATGCGCAGGAAGTCGACATGGACAGGGAAATCCTTGACCGGGTCGAGCTGGAAGTCCTTCGGCAGGACCTGGATCTTCTTGCCGTCGACATCGATCGTGGCGATCGTGGTCAGGAACCCGCCGCCATGGATCTTGTAGTAGATGTCCTTGTAGGTGAGCGCGATAGCCAGGGGAGGCTGCTTGTCACCATAAATTACTGCAGGCACTTTACCGTTGCGGCGAACTGCACGGGCGGACCCCTTACCGACCTGTTCGCGTGCTTCGGCCTTGAGCTCGTAAGTGTCGTGGCTCATGGCATTTCCTTTCGGTTTGTTCTGGAGCGCTCACGGTGGGCAGAGTGCCTGGACCGTAAACGTCGAAAGCCGACATACCCATGCATGATCTGGTCCGAAAACCGGAATCCACTTTTCGGGATCATGCGGGAAGGCGGCCTTCCGCCGCGTTGCCTCCAAGGGTGTCTACGCGGGTGGCGGCTCTATAGCGGAAGGCGGCCGGAGGTGCAAGCCAAAGGCACGACCGGCCTGGTGCAGCCCAGACGGCCGCTATCCGCGCTTTTCGATGACGGCATAGAGCACGTTGCGGTTCTCGCCGAAGAATACCTGCGCCTCGACGGTGTTGCGGTCGACGCTGGCATTGACGATGTTCCACATATCGACCTCCGATCGCAGCAGCAACACCCAGTCCATGAACGTCTCCCGATACCCCGCGTCGGGGGTGCCCTCGGCGTAGTTGGCGAACAGGAATGTTCCGTTCGGCTTCAACATCTGCAGGCAGGTCTTCGTGAGTTTCACCGCGACGTTGTGGGCGAGGTAGTCGTAAAGGCCGGAGGCGTAGATGAAGTCGAATTTGCCGAGCTTGTGGCCCCGCGTGAGCACGGTTCGCACCGAGCCGTCGATGGCTTCGACGGCGGTGCCCTGGAAGTCGCGCGAGATCAGCCCAACGCTCTGGGGATCCTGGTCGAGCGCAACCCAGCGCTTGAGACGGCCCTCCGTCAGGGCGACCGAACGATTGGCTTCCCGCAAATGGCCGGCCGCGATCGCCAGAACCTCGGTTTCCGGTCCGTTCTTGGCCGCGATCTCGTCGACATATCGGGTCAGGAGGTCGCGTCGTTCCCGGGCCGCGACGCATGACGGTACGTTCTGGGTATGGCTATAGAGTGCTTTGCCGACCTCCGAGGCGTTCGCCACGCTCTCTGCCACGTGCGGATCACAATAGATGTAGTCGAGCAACTGCGCGTCGCCGGAATAGCCCCTGGGTTTGGTGAAGGACCAGTGCGTCAGTGGATCCTCGAGAAAATACTTCAGGATCGGATGGTTCTGCGCGACCGGTATCAACGCATGCCAGACGTCGGGATGAACCTTGGAATGCAGGCCATTGAGGAAGGACAGCAAGCGGCCGACGATCTCGGCCGGGTTCTTGTCCTGTTCGACCTGCTGCTGTGTCGCGTGGAGAATGAGGGCAAGCTCCGCGCGCGCGGTTTCGAACGCTTCGCCATGATGCTCGATCTTTCCCCGAGGCAGCGTGCCGGCGAGCATCTCGGCAGTAATCAAGCTTTTGCCATCAAGAACGGTCTGCACGCCATCACTCCATAGTTAACAGTCGGTTAACTTATTGCGTAGAATGCTCCCTTTGCCAATGTCGGGCCGACGGCATTTTAGGTTTATGATTAATTTCCCGCCAACCATGTTCGTTGGTTAATCAGTTTCCGAGCCGGATTCCGGGTTCGAGTTAACGGAAACTTGTCTTGCGCGATTGCATTTGTTTGCCCGGCGTTCGCAATCGCCGTCGCGTCCCAAGGAGCCGGCCCGCGTGGGGGCAGAAGCTGGAAATGAGTTCGGAAAACAAAATCCCTTTCAAAAGGGGTCGATTGTGATGAACGAACACGTGTCATCCGCATTGGCCGATACGGTTGACGCTGAGCCGTACGAGCCGCGCTACGAACTGGGGGCCGACGAACTTCGCGCCCTCTACCGCACCGAAGCCCGGGCGACGCGAAGAGGGGAGGCCAGGCCAGGGCTTTGGATCGCAGTTGCGATCTATCTCTTGTTTTCGGCAACGGATCTGCTGCTGATCCCGGATGTGGCCGCCTATACGATCACGGCGCGCTTCGCGGTCGGCTTGAGCGCGCTTTTGATCCTGGAAGCGCAGCTTCGCCACGGCGTCGGGACGGAATGGCTCGACGTGACCTGCGCCGGGGCCATCATCTTTGGCTATGTTGGTTGGCTGTGTCCGGCGATTATGGGCGCGGACAAGGAAAGCGTCTCTTACTATATGGTCTTTGGGACCATATTCATGATGAGCGCCAATCTTTTCTTTACATTCAATTTCAAGCTTTCTATCGTAACCTCGACAATAATCTTATGTATACTTTATATCGTAAATTACTTTGTTCCCTCAACTCTCATATACAAAATGGTATTTGGGGCTTTCTATGTTTCTTGTTTCACGTTCACCTCATATGTGAACTGGAAACTGAATGAGGAACGCTACAACGTCTTCCTGAACGCCCTGGAAGCCAAGATCCAGCACAATGAGGCGACCGAACGCGGCAAGGCCCTGCTGAGGTTGTCGCGGACCGATCCGCTCACGGGTCTGGAGAACCGGCGCGCGATCGACGAGAAGCTGCGAGACTACTGGAACGATTGGCAAAAGGTCGGCACCAGCTTTGGGGCGATCCTCATCGACGTGGACTTCTTCAAGAAGTTCAATGACTGCTACGGCCATCAGGAAGGCGACCGCTGCCTGATCCATGTCGCCAATGCCCTTAGCGATATGATCAAACAGTATAATGGCTCCATCGGCCGCTATGGCGGCGAAGAGTTCATCGTCCTGGCTCGCATGGAGAAAAAGGAGCAGATCCTGGACATTGCGGAAGCCATTTGTAGCACGGTGGAGAACCTGGCTCTGACGCACGAACTGCGGCGCGACGGCGTCTCGATCGTAACGGTAAGCGTTGGCGCCGCATTCACCCGGACGCAGACCGGGGCCAAGCTGGAGAAAATCATTCACGAGGCCGATCGCGCTCTCTATCTGGCAAAAGCCGGCGGCCGAAATTGTGCCCGGCTGTTCGATCCAACCGACCCGCAAAGCAGTGACGAGAGCGAGAACATTGCGGCTTTGCTGAAGATCGCGATCGGCCAGAATCTCGTTTCACTCGTTTACCAGCCTATCCAGGATGTCAAATCGGACCGGGTTGAAGCGGTGGAGGCTCTGATGCGCCTCAAGATGCTCGACGGCACATCGGTTCCGCCGAGCCTGTTCATTCCGGTCGCCGAACGGACCGGCGCGATCCTGGAACTCGGGCGCTGGGCGATAAGGACAGTGTGCGCCGAACTGCTGGCGGACGACCACGTCCGTGTCGTCAGTGTCAACGTCTCCCCGATCCAGCTCAAGACACCGGGCTTCGCGACGTCGGTCGCGACCATTCTGGGCGAGACCGGCGTCGCAGGCAGCAGGCTGGCCTTCGAGATCACCGAAGGGCTGGAGATGGAGATGCACTCCGACATCCTGCGCTGCATCAGCGACCTGAAGCTGCTCGGGATCAAGATCTGGCTTGATGATTTCGGGACCGGCTTCGCGGGTCTTTCGTGGCTTCGCCTGATCGATTTCGATACGGTGAAGATCGATCGCTCGTTTCTGCATGACTGCAGCTCCCCGAGCGGCAAGGCGATGCTGCAGGACATTATCACCCTGGTTCGAAATCGCGGCCACAAAATCCTGGTCGAAGGGGTGGAGACAGACGAGCAGATGGCCCTTATGCGCGAATTCGGCATAGACAAGATCCAGGGCTTCCATGTCGGCCGTCCCGCTCCCGCCGTCAGTTTCCAGGCAAAGCGAGCCATGCGCAAACGGCCATTTGCCGTGCTTAAGTCCGCATGATGGTGGCCTCTTCCGACGTTTGGCTAGCCGTCGTCAAGCCGTGCTAGCGGTCGCCGGTCAACGCGGCGCGTAACGCCTGGATCTGCCGGTTCAGCGCATCGAGCTCAGTCAGCGTCATGCCCGAGCGTTCGACCAAGGCTTCGTTCAGGCAGTTGCATTGGACAAGCAGTGCGCGCCCGGCTGATGTCAGATCAACCTGCACCTGGCGCTCGTCGGTCTGGCTGCGCTGGCGGGTCACCAGCCCGGCCTGCTCCATTCGCTTCACCAGCGGCGTGACGGTGCTCGATTCCAAAGCGAGCCGATGGGCGATGGTGCCGACCGACATGCCGTCGGCCTCTCCAAGCGCGTTCAACACCAGGTACTGGGGATAGGTGATGCCCATCTCGTCCAGCATCGGCTTGTAGGTGCGGTTGATGGCCATGCTGGTGGCATAGAGCGTGAAACAGAGCTGATTGTCCAACGGGAGAGGCACGGCGCATTCCTTTTGCCAATGTGGGCATCAAATCGATACCACGAAAAATGATATCGCGATACATATTTTTGTGGACAAGGGTTTTAGGCCGCGTTAGCTATATCGATATCGCGATATTGTTTATCGCGAAAGTAACCAGAAGGAGATTGAGATGACCTCGCAAACCAAACCCAGCTCCGGCAGCGGCATGATCACCACCAGGGACGGAACGCAGATTTACTACAAGGACCGGGGACCGGGCAGCCTGTCGTCTTTCATCACGGCTGGCCGTTGAGCAGCGACGATTGGGACGCCCAGATGCTGTTCTTCGTGTCACAGGGCTACCGTGTCATTGCCCATGATCGCCGAGGCCATGGCCGCTCGACCCAGACGGATATCGGCAACGAGATGGACACCTATGCCGCCGACGTAGCGGAACTCGCAGCCCATCTGGACCTCAAGAACGCCATCCATGTCGGCCATTCGACCGGCGGCGGCGAAGTGGCGCGTTATGTCGCCAAGTATGGCGCCGGCGGCCGTGTCGCCAAGGCGGTGCTGATCGGCGCGGTGCCGCCAATCATGCTCAAGACTGCCGCCAATCCCGGCGGCCTGCCGATCGAAGTGTTCGACGGCTTCCGCTCCGCGCAGGCAGCCAATCGCGCCCAGTTCTTCCGCGACGTTCCATCAGGTCCGTTCTACGGCTTCAACCGCCCGGGCGCAGAGGTATCGCAGGGCGTCATCGATAATTGGTGGCGCCAGGGCATGATGGGCGGCACCAAGGCGCATTATGATTGCATCAAGGCCTTTTCGGAAACCGACTTCACCGAGGATCTGAAGGCGATCGACGTGCCTGTGCTGGTCATGCACGGCGACGACGACCAGATCGTTCCCATCGCGGACTCGGCGCTGCTGACGATCAAGCTGCTCAAGAAGGGCGAGCTCAAGGTCTACAAGGGCTTCCCGCACGGCATGGCCACGACCCATGCAGACATCGTCAACGCCGACCTGCTGGCCTTCTTCAAAGCATAGGCCGTTGGAACGAAAAAAGCACCCGCCGTCTGGCGGGTGCTTTTCCTTGCGTGGGTTTCAGGCCTGATCTAGGCGGCCGCCTGCGCCTTGCGCGCTTCCTTCATGTTGGGCAGGAACACGGTCAGCAATCCAAGAAACGGCAAATAGGAGCAGATCTGGAAGACGAAATCGATGCCCTTCATGTCGGCGACGACGCCGAGCACGGCCGCCGCGATGCCGCCCATGCCGAAGGCGAAGCCGAAGAAGATGCCGGCGATCATGCCGACGCGACCCGGCACGAGTTCCTGCGCAAAGACGACAATGTTGGAGAAGGCCGAGGAGAGGATCAGCCCGATCAGCACCGTCAGCACCATCGTCCATTCCAGATTGGCGTAGGGCAGGGCGAGCGTGAAGGGCAGCACGCCGACGATGGAGAACCAGATCATCGCCTTTTGCCCATAGCGGTCGCCGAACGGGCCGCCGAGCAGGATGCCCAGCGCCGAGGCGCCGAGGAACAGGAACAGCATGACCTGGCTCATCTGCACAGAAACGCCGAACTTATGCATGGAATAGAAGGTGTAGTAGCTGGCGAGGCTGGCGATGTAGGCATTCTTGCTCAGAACCAGCAGTGTCAGCACGATCAATGCATTCATCACCTTGCGGCGCGGGAAGGGCGAAACGAAGCTCGCCGCCTTGCGGGTGCCCTGCGCGGCACGCAGCCGGCTGTACCAGCCGCCGACCTGCCACAAAACGATGATGCCGATCAGCGAGCCGACGGCGAACCAGGAAATGCTGGTCTGGCCGAACGGCACGACGATGAAGGCCGCCAGCAGCGGCCCCATGGACTGGCCGAAATTGCCGCCCACCTGGAACAGCGACTGCGCCAGGCCGAAGCGGCCGCCGGAAGCGAAGCGGGCGATGCGCGAGGATTCCGGGTGGAAGATCGCCGAGCCGATGCCGATCAGCGAGGCACCGATCAGCAGCAGCGAATAATGCCCGGCATAGGCGAGCACGATCAGGCCGATCAGCGACGACGCCATGCCATAGGGCAGCGAATAGGGCATCGGCCGCTTGTCGGTGATCATGCCGATCAGCGGCTGCAGCAAGGATGCGGTCACCTGGAAAGTGAAGGTCAACAAGCCGATCTGCCAGAAATCGAGGCCATAATTCTCTTTCAGGAGCGGGTAAATGGCCGATAGCAGCGACTGCATGATGTCGTTGATGCAGTGGCAGAAGCTCACCGCCAGGATGACGGTGAAGGCCGTCGCCTGGGCTGAGG
>NZ_RZPF01000329.1:0-6763 GCF_004022735.1 Mesorhizobium sp. M7A.F.Ca.AU.001.01.1.1 | reverse complement strand
TTCTCCATCATCTGCATCCTGTCGGGCGGCATCAATTCGCTGGCCCAGGCCACCTCCGGCGCCGGCGGCATCGGCATCGGCATCGGCTGGCTGGTCGGCTGCTTCGTTTCGCTGACCTTTGCGGTCGCCATGTCGCAGATCAGCTCGGCCTATCCGACGGCCGGCGGCCTCTATCACTGGGGTTCGATCCTCGGCAACCGCGGCACCGGCTGGGTCACCGCATGGCTCAATCTGCTCGGCCTGATCACCGTGCTCGGCGCCATCAATGTCGGCACCTGGACGTTTTTCATCGGCGCTTTCGGCCCGACGCTCGGAATCGAAGGCACGCTGACAAACCAGATGATCTTTCTGATCATCATCACCGGCGCGCAGGCGCTGATCAACCATCTCGGCATCAAGCTGACGGCGAAGCTGACCGATTTCTCGGGCTATCTCATCTTCTTCGGCTCGATCCTGATCGCCATCGTCTGCCTGGCTTCCGCTGAGACCTGGGATTTCAGCCGTCTCTTCACCTTCAAGAACTATTCCGGGGACGCAGGCGCCGGCGTGTGGCCATCCGTCTCGAATGCCTGGGTGTTCGCGCTCGGACTGTTGCTGCCGATCTACACGATCACCGGTTATGACGCTTCCGCGCACACCTCGGAGGAAACCATCAAGGCGGCTTCTTCCGTGCCGCGCGCCATGGTCATGTCGGTGATCTGGTCGGCCGTTTTCGGCTATCTGTTCCTGGCCGCCTTCGTGCTGATGATCCCGAACATGGACGATGCCGCCAAGCAGGGCTGGAACGTGTTCTTCTGGGCCTTCGACCAGCGTGTAAGCCCCGGCATCAAGGAGTTCGTCTACCTCGTCGTGTTCGTCGCGCAGCTGCTGTGCGGCCTTGCCACGGTGACGTCTGCCTCGCGCATGATCTTCGCCTTCTCGCGTGACGGCGGCCTGCCGGGTTCGGCGGCACTCGCCAAGGTCAGCCCGACCTACCGCACGCCGGTGGCGGCGATCTGGACGGCTTCGATCCTGTCGGTGCTGTTCGTCTGGGGTTCGACGCTGGTTTCGGTCGCAGGCACTTCGGCCTACACCATCGTGGTTTCCTGCACCGTCATCTTCCTGTTCCTCTCCTTCACCGTGCCGATCGTGCTCGGCATGCTCGCCTGGGGCACGCCGAAGTGGGACAAGATGGGTCCCTGGAACATGGGGCGCGGCGTGTTCATGCTGTTCGCCTTCCTGTCGATCGTCTCAATGATCCTGATCTTCATCATCGGCATCCAGCCGCCGAACGATTGGGCGCTCTACATCACCGTCGGCTTCTTCATCCTGACGGCAGTCGTCTGGTTCGGCTTCGAGAAGCGCCGCTTCCAGGGGCCGCCGCTCGGCGACATCATTGCGGCGCGTCAGGCGGCCATCAAGGCGGCCGAACAGGCAGTCGGCGAAACCGGCCACTGACCTCCACCATCATGGCCATGGCCGGCATCGTGCCGGCCATGGTTTCGTTCAACTCATTCAAAGCCCAAGCGCTGGAGTGCCAAAGGAATGGCCGGAAATTTCTCGTTCGATCAGTTGAAGAAAGCGGTCTCCAGCGGTGAGATCGACACCGTGCTGGCCTGCATCGTCGACATGCAGGGACGGCTGGCGGGAAAACGCTTCCTGGCGCAGTACTTCGTCGATTCCGCGCATGACGAAACGCATGGATGCAATTATCTGCTGGCCGCCGACATCGATATGGAGCCGGTGCCGGGTTACAAGGCGGCGAGTTGGTCGAAGGGCTATGGCGATTTCGTCATGAAGCCGGATCTCGCCACGCTGCGGCGCATTCCCTGGCTGGAAAAGACCGCGCTCGTGATCTGCGACGTGCTCGACCACCACACGCATGACGACCTGCCGCATTCGCCGCGCGCCATCTTGAAGAAGCAGGTCAAGCGGCTGAGCGAGCGCGGCTATATCGGCTATTTCGCATCCGAGCTCGAATTCTATCTGTTCAACGAGACCTACGATTCGGCCCGCAAGAAGCACTGGCAAGGTCTCGACACCGCATCGCCCTATATCGGCGACTACCAGATCGGCATCACCACCAAGGAAGAAGGCGTCATGCGCCGGCTTCGCAACGAAATGGAAGCGGCCGGCATTCCGATCGAGAATTCCAAGGGCGAGTGGGGTCCGGGCCAGGAAGAGATCAATGTGCGCTATGCCGAGGCGCTCGACATGGCCGACCGCCACGTCATCCTGAAGAACGGCGCCAAGGAAATCGCCGAGTCCGAGGGCAAGGCGATTTCGTTCATGTCCAAGTATAATTACGGGCTCGCCGGCAATTCCAGCCACATCCACAATTCGCTGTGGAGCGCCGACGGCAAGACACCGCTGTTCTTCGACAAAAAGGCCGACTGGACGCTGTCGACACTCGGCCAGCAATGGGCCGCCGGCCAGCTCAAATACGCCAAGGAATTCACCTGGTTCCTGGCGCCCTATATCAACTCCTACAAGCGCTTCCAGGCCGGCACCTTCGCGCCGACCAAGATCATGTGGAGCGAAGACAACCGCACCGCAGGCTTCCGCCTGTGCGGCGAGGGCACCAAGGGCATCCGCATGGAATGCCGCATCGGTGGCGCCGACCTCAACCCGTATCTTGCTTTCGCAGCCCTGATCGCCGCCGGCCTTGCCGGCATCGACGAAAAGCTGGAATTGCAGAAGCCGTTCGTCGGCGATGCCTATCAGGCATCTCGCCTGCCGGAGATTCCGAAGACGCTGCGCGATGCCACCGACACGCTGGCGAAGTCGAAGATGCTCAAGCAGGCGCTCGGCGAGGATGTGCTCGAACACTATGTCCACACCGCAAAGTGGGAGCAGTTCGAATACGACCGCCGGATTACGGATTGGGAACTGCACAGAGGTTTCGAGCGGTATTAGGTATCGGCGGTTCGTCGGCGCCACCCCTTCACTCTTAGCCTTTCCCCGTGGGGAGAGGCTGTCGGCAGGCAGATGAGGGGCAGCGCCAGGCCACACGATTTTGTTGTAGAATACGAGGACTTACAAAATGACCGAGACGGTCAAACTCATTACCCCCGTCGATGGCTCGATCTATGCCGAGCGGCCGATTGCTACAGACCAGGCGATCAACGCCGCAGTGGAACGCGCCAAGGCGGCGCAAGAGAAGTGGGCTGAGACACCTATCGTCGAGCGCGGCAAGTACATGTTGGCTATGCTGGAAGCGCTGGTCGCGATGACCGACGAGATCGTGCCGGAAATCGCCTGGCAGATGGGGCGGCCCGTGCGCTATGGCGGCGAATTCGGCGGCGTCAGGGAACGCACCAACTACATGGTCGAGATCGCCGAGCAGGCGCTCAAATCGGTGCCGGCCTCCAACCCCAAGGACGGTTTCCGCCGCTATGTGAAGAAAGACCCGCTCGGCGTCGTCATGGTGATCGCGCCGTGGAATTATCCCTATCTGACCGCCGTCAACACCATCGTGCCGGCGCTGATGGCCGGCAACACCGTGATCCTGAAGCATGCGGCGCAGACGCTGCTGGTCGGCGAGCGCTTTCAGCAGGCTTTCGACAAGATCGGCCTGCCCAAGGGCGTGTTCCAGAATGTCGTGCTGAACCACGCCCAGACCGAAAGGCTGCTCGGCTCGGGCAAGATCGACCACGTCAATTTCACCGGTTCGGTCGGCGGCGGCCGCGCCATCGAAAAGGCGGCGGCGGGCACCTTCATGACGCTCGGCCTCGAGCTTGGCGGCAAGGATCCGGCCTATGTGCTGCCCGACGCCAAGATGGACCATGCGGTCGCCAATCTGGTCGACGGCGCCTTCTACAATTCCGGCCAGTGCTGCTGCGGCATCGAACGCGTTTATGTGCACGAGAAGGTCTATGACGAATTCGTCGAAGGCTTCATCGCCGAGACAAAGAACTATGTCGTCGGCAATCCGCTCGATCAGGCGACGACGATGGGACCGATGGCGCAGGCGCGCTTTGCTGACCTGATCCGTGAACAGAAGGCGGAAGCGCTGCGCAAGGGTGCCAAGGCGCACATCAACATGAAGGTGGCTAACGACAAGGCTGGTTCGCCTTATCTGGCACCTGAGGTGCTGACAGAAGTCGATCATCAGATGAGCGTCATGCGCGAGGAAAGCTTTGGCCCGATCGTCGGCATCATGAAGGTGCGCAACGACGAAGAGGCGATCGCGCTGATGAACGACAGTCCCTACGGGCTGACCGCTTCGATCTGGACGCGCGATACCGAGCATGCCGTGGCGATCGGCAACCGCGTCGAGACCGGCACGGTGTTCATGAACCGCTGCGACTACCTCGACCCGGCCTTGGTCTGGACCGGCGTCAAGGACACCGGCAAGGGTGCGGGCTTGTCGGCCATCGGCTACGACAATCTGACCCGGCCGAAATCATTCCATCTGCGCGAAGCCATCTGATTTATTGAAAGACAAAAATGTCCAAGCTGATCTCCAAATGGAACTACCCCACCACCGTCCGCTTCGGCGCCGGCCGCATCAAGGAATTGCCTGAGGTGCTGGCGGCCACCGGCATCAAGCGGCCGTTGTTCGTCACCGACCCTGGACTGGCGAAACTGCCGGTCGTCGCCTCGACGCTGAAGATACTCGACGACGCCAAGGTTCCTTACGGCGTCTTCTCCGAGGTCAGGCCTAACCCGGTCGAGTCCAATCTGACCGCCGGCATCGCCGTGTTCAAGAAGGGCAAACATGACGGCGTCATCGCCTTCGGCGGCGGTTCGGCGCTCGATCTCGGCAAGCTGATCGCCTTCCAGGTCGGGCAGGTCAGGCCGGTATGGGATTTCGAGGATGTCGACGACTGGTGGACGCGCGCCAATTCGGACGCCATCGCGCCGATCATCGCCGTGCCGACCACCGCCGGGACCGGATCGGAAGTTGGCCGCGCCGGCGTTATCACCAATGAGGCGACGCACACCAAGAAGGTCATCTTCCATCCGAAACTTTTGCCAGCAATCGTTATTGCCGATCCGGAGCTGTCGGTCGGCATGCCCGGCTTCATCACCGCCGGCACCGGCATGGATGCGCTCGCCCACTGTCTCGAGGCCTATTGCGCGCCGGGCTATCATCCGATGGCCGACGGCATCGCCGTCGAAGGTGTGAGGCTGGTCTTCGAGAACCTGCCGAAGGCCTATGCCAACGGCAGGGATCTCGTCGCGCGCGCCCACATGATGAGCGCCGCCGCCATGGGCGCCACTGCCTTCCAGAAGGGGCTCGGCGCCATCCATTCGCTGTCGCATCCGGTCGGTGCGCTCTATGACACCCATCACGGCATGACCAATGCGGTGTTCATGCCCTATGTGCTCGCCTTCAACCGTGACTCCATCGAGGAGCGTATCGGCCGGCTCGCCGCCTATTGCGGCATCAAGGGCGGCTTCGACGGGTTCGCCAAGGCGATTATCAAGCTGCGCAAGGAATTGAAGGTGCCGCATGCGCTGCCGGGCCTTATCAAGGGGCTCGACATGGACAAGAAGCGCAAGGCGCTGATCGCCGACATGGCGGTGGTCGATCCGACCGCCGGCGGTAACCCGGTCAAGCTGACCAAGAAGGCGGCGCTGACCTTGCTCGAAAACGCCATTGCCGGCACGGTCTGAGGCGTTTTCCGCGCCGCAAAGTGATCTGAAAAGGGGCTATGAAAACAAGGGGGAGGATGACGGGCAAGGCACAAACTAGTTAGCCGGAAAAAGAATCGCGGAGCGATTGCTACATCAGGTTAAAAAGAGTTTACTTTTTCGCACTGCGAGCAGCCGCTTTCACAAAGCTTTCATCTGGCTGTCACATGAAAACGATACCGCATCGCAGGCGTCCAACGGCGTCAGTTCAACGGAGAGAACACATGTTCAAGTTCACGGGGAAAGTGCTTTCCCTTTCGGCCGCGGCGCTTTTCGCGTCGACGGTGATTTCGTCCGCGGATTCGCTGGACGATCTCGTCAAGGCTGCCAAGGCGGAAGGCCAGCTCACCACCATCGCGCTGCCGCATGACTGGTGCGGCTATGGCGATGTCATCGCAGGTTTCAAGGCGAAGTATCCGGAAATCACCGTCAACGAACTCAACCCCGACGCCGGCTCCGGCGACGAGGTCGAGGCGATCAAGGCCAACAAGGACAACAAGGGCCCGCAGGCGCCCGACGTCATCGACGTCGGCCTGTCCTTCGGCCCGACCGCCAAGGCCGATGGCCTGATCCAGCCTTACAAGGTGTCGACCTGGGACTCGATCCCCGACAGCGCCAAGGATGCCGACGGCTTCTGGTACGGCGACTATTACGGCGTTCTGTCGTTCATGGTGAACAAGGACCTGATCAAGGAATCGCCCACCGACTGGGCCGACCTCTTGAAGCCGGAATTCGCCAACGCGGTCGCTCTTGCCGGCGATCCGCGCGTTTCAAACCAGGCCATCCAGGCTGTCTACGCCGCCGGCCTTTCCGGTGGCGCCGCAGCCGGTGAAGCTGCCGGCACTGCTGGCCTAGACTTCTTCAAGAAGCTCAACGCCGCCGGCAATTTCGTTCCGGTCGTGGGCAAGCCGGCAACGCTTGCCCAGGGTCAGACCCCGATCCTGATCAACTGGGACTACAACGCGCTCGCCGGCCGCGACACGCTGAAGGGCAACCCGCCCGTCGACGTCATCGTGCCGAAGACCGGCGTCGTCGCCGGCGTCTACGTGCAGGCGATCAGCGCCTACGCGCCGCATCCGAATGCAGCCAAGCTGTGGATGGAATACCTCTACTCCGACGAAGGCCAGATCGGCTGGCTGAAGGG